>NZ_JBSGZD010000190.1:0-15104 GCF_053610825.1 Streptomyces sp. NPDC054863
CAGCACGGACTGAGCCGCCCGGTGCGGCCGGGGCACACCCGGCCGCACACGGATCCGGCGGGGTCCTCCGGCCAGGCACAATGCCCCATATCATCGGTTTTTATGGGAGATGTCCGCTTGGCCACCGAAGCACCACCCAAGGCACCCGCGGCACGGCGGAGCACACCACTGACCCGGCGCAGTGCGGGTTTCGCCGTCTGGTACCTGCGCGTCGTGACGTTCATCTGTTTCCTGAGCGCCGTGTGGGTGTCCCTCGGCAATGACCTCCGGCGGCACAACGACGGCGACCACTTCACTCCGTACCTGCTGACGGCGGGCTTCGCCGCGGGCCTGTTCGCGCTGGTCATGGCGGTCACCCTGCGGCGCCGCAAGCGGGCCGCGTGGCTGCTCAACACGGCACTCAGCGGGCTGCTGTTCCTGCTGTTCGCGGTGGTGATGATCTTCCCCGAGATCCGGCAGTACCCGCACAACTGGGTCTCCCTCGCCCTGACCGGTGCCTTCTTCGTGGCGCTGCTGCTCGGCCGGCGCGAGTTCTACGCGAAGGGCGACCGGTCGAACCCCAAGCTGGCCACCGCCGTCGCCGTCGGCGGGCTGCTGGTCACCTCGCTGCTGGCCGCACTGCTGGTCACCGTGACGAACACCGCCTCGCACGGAGCGGACTCCTCGACCTTCCTGCAGCGCTGGCGGTACGGGGTGGCCCGGCTGATCACCATCGCCGCGCCCGACACCCAGTTCGCCGGGATCATGACGCCCGGCTGGGTCGACGTCCTCATCAACATCATGAGTACGGCGCTGCTGATCGGCGTCCTGCTGGCCGCCTTCCGCTCCCGCCGGGCCGTCGACCCCCTCTCGGAGCAGGACGAGGAGAAGCTGCGGGCGCTCCTGGAGAAGCAGGGCGACCGCGACTCGCTCGGGTACTTCTCGCTGCGCCGCGAGAAGAGCGTCGTCTGGTCGCCGACGGAGAAGGCGGCGGTGACGTACCGCGTGGTGGGCGGGGTCTCGCTCGCCTCGGGCGACCCGATCGGCGATCCGGAGGCCTGGCCGGGGGCGATCGAACCGTGGCTGGCGGAGGCCCGCGAGCACGGCTGGGTGCCCGCCGTGATGGGCGCGAGCGAGGAGGCCGGCACGATCTACGCCCGGCACGGCCTGGACGCGTTGGAACTGGGTGACGAGGCGATCGTGGAGACCGCCGACTTCACCCTGGAGGGGCGCGCCATGCGCACCGTACGGCAGGCCTACAACCGGGTGAAGCGGGCCGGGTACGAGGTCCGCATCCGGCGCCACGAGGAGATCCCCGAGGCCGAGATGGCAGAGCTGCTGCGCAAGGCCGACGACTGGCGCGACGGGGCCACCGAGCGCGGCTTCTCGATGGCACTGGGCAGGCTCGGCGACCCGGGCGACGGGCGCTGCGTGATGCTGGAGTGCTCGGACGGCGAAGGTGAGCTGCGGGCCGTGCTCAGCTTCGTGCCGTGGGGGCCCAAGGGGCTCTCCCTCGACCTCATGAGGCGCGACCGGGACTCCGAGAACGGGCTGATGGAGTTCATGGTCATCGAGCTCCTCCAGCGGGCCGAGGAGATCAAGATCACTCAGGTGTCGCTGAACTTCGCGATGTTCCGCTCGGTCTTCGAGCGTGGTTCACGGCTCGGTGCGGGACCGGTGCTGAGGCTGTGGCGTTCGCTGCTGAGCTTCTTCTCGCGCTGGTGGCAGATCGAGTCGTTGTACCGGGCGAACGCCAAGTACCGACCGATCTGGGAGCCACGATTCATGCTCTTCGAGAAGAGTGCCGACCTGCTGCGCATCGGCATCGCCGCCGGGCGCGCCGAGGGCTTCCTGGAAGCCCCCGGCCTGCCCAAGTGGATGCACCGCAAGCACCTGGGGACGGGAAAGAGACGTTGAGCGAAACGACCGCCCCCGCCTCTTTGATGCGGCGGTTCGCCCGCCGCGAGTGGGGCCCGCTGTACGCGCGCGTGCGCGAGGCGCTGGTCGCGCGCAAGTGGCGGGCGATCCCGCTGACGCTGGCGTCGATCCTGCTGACCTCGCTGTTCCAGATCGTCCAGAACCAGTCCTGGGGCTATCAGTTCGTCCAGGACATCGGGGCGCTGCGGGCGGGCGACCCGCTGCTGCCCTCGCTGCTGCGCACCCCGCTGTCGCTGTTCGTACCGGCACTGGACCTGCCGGTGTGGGGGGCGCTGGCGCAGGTGCTGCTGGTGTTCGGCATCGCGGAGATCTGCCTGGGCCGCTGGAAGACCCTCTTCCTCGCGTACGTCGCCACCCTGTCCGGCACGATGTACGCCCGCCTGGGCGTCGCCCTCGGCCCCGACAGTCCGATCGGGCTGCCGGAGATCGACAGGACGGTGGTGGACACAGGACCCTCGGCCGCGGTGGTCGGGCTCGCGCTGTACGTGTGCTGGCGGTACGGGGCCCGGTGGACGGCGGCGGCGGTCGTCGTGGCGATGGTGGTCGAGGTGATCGTCAAGACGAACCTGGCGGGCAAGGAGCACATCGCGGCGCTGCTGGGCGTCTTCGTACTGATGCTGGTCGAGGGTGCCGTACGCGGCAGGCGCGGGCGGCGTGCTCAGGGTTTGGGCGACGGGGCTCCGCCGATCCAGTCCTGAAGGGCGCGGGTGCGCCGGGACCAGCGGCGGTCGTGCCGGTAGACCCGGCGCATCGCCCGCGCCCTGGCCCTGGGCCTGCGGCGGTAGAAGCGGCGCGCCCAGGGCGAGTGGGGGCGGGCGAGCCGGATCGCGCCGACCATGCCGACGAAGGGGACCACGACCCCGAACAGGGCGGTGCGCACCTTGCCCTTGAACAGCGCGATCACCGACCACATCCCGTTGAGGACGACGTTCAGGAGGACCAGCCCGCGGCTGTGCATCTCCTCCGGCGTCATGTCGTTGACGCCGAAGGGCAGGGACCCGGTGAGCACCAGCAGCACCAGGGCGGCGGTGAGGACGACGATCTCGACGCTGCTGCGGCCCTGTTCGGACCAGTAGACGTCGTCGAGGTGGAGGATCAGCGCGAATTCGTCGAGCACGAGACCGGCGCCCGTGCCGAAGATGACCGCGCAGATCGCCGCCCCCACTCCGTGCCGCCCGCTGGCGACGGCGCCGAAGCCGCCGATGGTGGTGAGCACGACACCGGGGACGGCGTGGTGGATGTGCATGCCGCCCGGGGTGACGTTGCGGAAGGGGCCCTTGCCCGCCCGGATCATGCGCGTGATGGTGCGGGTGACGAGGAAGGACAGCACGAAGGAGAGCAGGGCGAGGAAGAGCGGGAGCTTGCCCGGCTCGACGATGTTCCGGTACAGCCAGTGACCCATGCCACCCACTCCGCTTTGTCTCATTTGCACTTCATGCGTAACTTACCGGCCGGTGGTGCGGGATAGCCTGCGGCCGGTGACCACTCCTCCCCCGCCCCCCGCGCGTCCCGCCCTCCAGGACGGTGTGCGCTTCGCCTTCGGCACCCTCACCGTCCTCCCGGTGCGCGTCACGCGCTGGGACCGGGAGGCGGCGCGTACGGGCATGCTGTGCGCGCCTCTCGCCGGCGCGGTGGTGGGGCTGTGCGCGGCGGCGCTCGGCGGGCTGCTGCTCCTGCTCGGCTCCGGGCCGCTGCTCGCCGCCGTGGCGTCGGCGGCCGTGCCCGCCGTGCTCACCCGGGGGCTGCACCTGGACGGGCTCGCGGACACCGCGGACGGGCTCGGCAGCGCCAAGCCGGCGGCGACGGCGCTCGACATCATGAAGCAGTCCGACATCGGCCCGTTCGGCGTCGTCACCCTGCTCTTCACGCTGCTCGCCCAGGTGGCCGTACTGGCTCAGCTGTACGCCGACGGGTGGGCGCACGGCGCGGTCGCGGCGCTGGTCTCGGGCGTGGCCGCCCGCCTGGCGCTCACCCTCGCGTCCCGCGCGGGCGTGCCGGCGGCCCGGCCGGAGGGGCTGGGGGCGGCGGTGGCGGGAGTCGTGCCGGTACGTGCCGCCGTCGTGGCGGGGATCGTGACCACGGCGCTGTGCGCGGCCGCGGGGCTCGCCCTCGGCCCGTACGGGGCGGTGCACCACGCGGTGGCGGTGCTCGGGGCGCTCGGTGTGGCCCAGGTGCTCCTGGCGCACTGCGTACGGCGGTTCGGCGGGGTGACGGGGGACGTGTTCGGGGCGCTGGCGGAGACGGCGGCGACGGCGGCCCTGGTGGTGCTGGCGCTGGGGCGGTAGTCCTCACCCCGGCACCCGCTCAGCACGGCCTGCGCCACGCCCCCAGTTCGTACTTCTTCAGCATCGAGCTGAGCTTCAGCTCGCGCGCCCGGCCGCAGAAGGTCGCGGTCGGGATCTCGTACTCCACGTGGAAGACGGCCTTTCCGGCCTCGATGAACGGCGTCAGCCGCGCGCACTCGTGGAACTCGGCGCACTGCTCGTTGACCGCGAAGTCGAAGTCCGGCACCAGTTCGGGGATCTGTTCGAGGTCGTTCTTCAGGCCGACGGCCATGCCCCGGTCGTGGGCGAGGCGGGCGATCAGCCGGTTGTAGCGGAGCTGGTCGGCGGCGGTGAGCGGGAACCCGGTCCCGTTGAGGTGGCCGTCCATGTTGTCCGGTTCGACGGCGTCGAAGCCCTTGTCGCGGCACATGTCCATGCGGGCTGCCATCAGGGGCTCCAGGACGTCGGTGCGGCGGACGTCCAGCCAGCGTTCGCCCTTCCAGCCGTTGCCGTCGCCGAGGACCTCCGTCGGGAAGCGGGCGGCGTCCGGGCGGAACTCCTCCCACGCCCCCGTCGACAGGTAGCAGATGACCTTGCGGCCCTCGGCGTGCAGCGCGGCGACGTCCTCGGCGGAGGTGGTGTGTCCGTCGACGTCGTACACCGGGACGTCGACGGAGAGGTCGAGCTTCCCGCTGAGCTGCCACTGCCAGGCGAGCCCGGGACGCGGCTGCCAGCGGGGGCCGGTGGGGCGGGGTCCGGGATCGCTGGGCCCCGGTGCGGGTCCGGGTCCGGGGCCGGTGGAGCACCCCGCCGTCAGGAACAGCAGCAGGAGCAGCGGCAGGGACAGCAGGGCAGGGGCGCGCCTCATAGAGGTGCCGCCGCGCTCAGCCCCTGCGGCAGCGTCCCCCACGGGTGCTCCCCGCCGCCGGGAACCGCGCAGTGCACCGCCGCCCCGCGCCGTGCCGCGAGGAAGGCGACGTCCACGTCCGCCGGGGCCTCGTACACCAGATGGCAGAACCGGTCCGCCGGGTAGCCGGCCGTCCAGACCGGGGCCCCGGGCGCGGCCAGGTACGTCTCCCAGCTGCCCTCGAAGGTGACCAGTACGTCCGCCAGCCTGAGGTACGCGGGGTCGGGGTGCGTCCCGTGGTTCAGCACCAGGGAGCCGCTGCCCGCCGCCCGGGCCGCCACCGCGAGGCGCCGGTAGTGGGCGAAGGCGTCGGCGCCGGAGGAGACCTGGTCGAGGAAGGCGCCGGAGGTGCCGTACCAGTCGCGGTACCGGAGCAGGTCGCGCACCACGTCGGCGTGCGGGCGCCGGGCGTAGTCGGTGTCGACGTACCCGAGGACGCGTACGCCCGAGGCCCGCAGCCGCTCCGCGACCGCCGCGAACGCGGGGTCGGGCGAACTCCCGGACCCGCTCGCCGGGTTGAGGACCACCCCGTAGAGCCGCTCGGGCACGCGCAGGAGCGCCTCCCAGGCCTCGGGGCGCTCGGCGGGGTGTTCGTAGAAGGGGACGAGCAGCTGTCTCACGTGTCGGTCCTCATCGCAGTGTCTCCGGCAGGGGCCCACGGGGGGATCCCCTCGTGGAGGCCCCCGCGGGGGCCTCCGTCAGGCGGGTCACGGCCGGTGGGCCGTCGCCCTCCCCAGCAGTGCGCAGGCGAGCACGGCCAGTACCACCGCCGCGAGGCCGGGCACGGCCAGCGATGTCGGGGAGGAGGCTCCGCCCAGCACCACCAGTGTCTGCACGAGGGCCGCGGCTCCGCACACCGACGCCGCCGCGACGACCGCGCCGAACGCCTGGAGCAGCAGCCCCGTCCACATCAGTGTCCCGATGAGCAGCAGCCCCGTCGCGCGCACCCCGTCGAATCCGCCCGCCTGCGGCCACAGCAGGGTGCCTGCCGCGGCGAGCCCGGCCAGCACCAGCAGGTACTGCCCGAGGCAGCGGGCCAGCGTCCCCGCCGTCGCCCGCCGGAACGCCTCCGGCGTGGTGGACGCCCG
Source organism: Streptomyces sp. NPDC054863 (assembly GCF_053610825.1). Taxonomy (NCBI): domain Bacteria; kingdom Bacillati; phylum Actinomycetota; class Actinomycetes; order Kitasatosporales; family Streptomycetaceae; genus Streptomyces; species Streptomyces sp. NPDC054863. The sequence continues at coordinate 6,177 of NZ_JBSGZD010000190.1, forward strand.
CAGCCCGGCCAGGCTCCCGCTGCGGAACCGGTGCAGCAGCCATTCCGCCGGGCCCATGCTGAGTGTCAGCGCCACGGCCCCCGGCGCGGCTGCCGCCCCGGCCGCCCCGATCTCCCCCGTGACCCCGTCCGCCAGGACGTCGCCGAGCGCAACGTGCAGCACGAGGACACCGGTGGCCAGGCCGAACACTCCGTACGGCACGGAGGCCGCCACCCGTGGTCCGCCCGGCCCGCGCACCCGGCCGCCGACGCCCCGCAGCAGTTCCACCGCCGCCAGGACGAGGACGGCGAGGGGCGACACCGCGAGCAGGGCGAGACGGGCCGGGTCGGGGAGGTCGTACAGCAGGGCGAGGACGGCGCCCACCGACATCGGCGCGAGCGCGGCGAGCAGCAGCCGCTCCCGGCCGAGGACGAGCAGGACGGTCGCCGCCCCCTGGTACAGCGCCTGTACGGAGGCGAAGGCGACGGCGCCCCCTTCGCCCGTACCGGCGACGGCGAGGGCGACCCCGGTGCCGAGCAGTACCCCGAGCGGTGCCCCGGTGAGCAGTGCGCGGGCGGCGGCGGGCCGGTCGCCGAGTCCGAGCCAGGTGTACGCGCGGTGGGCGAGCGCCTGGTTCCACGCCCAGCCGGTGAGGGCGCTGGCGAGCAGTACCGCGATCGGGGTGGCGCCCGTCGCGAAGGGCGCGCCCAGGACGTACGCGAGTCCCGGCAGGGCGAACACCAGGCCGCGCAGCAGGCACGGCAGCAGGCTGACGTGCCAGGGGTCGCCGGGCGCGAGTGACGGTTCCGGATAGGCGCGGGGCACGCGTGCGTAGAGGTCTTCGGCGAGTTCGAAGGAGTCGGCGCGGCCGTAGGTGAGCCGGATGTGGTCGTCGGTCATGCCGTCGGATTCGAGTATCGCGGCGATCTCGTCCGGGTGGACCGCGGCCTCGATGAGGTCGCGGAGGCGGTCGGCGAGTTCGTCCATCGGGTCGGCGGCGGCTGCCCAGCGGGGCCGGGGGCGCGGTACGGCCGGCAGGGTGTCCTGCCGGTCGTCGGGCGTCAGCCACATGGGGCCGCTCATGAAGTCCCTCCGGAGGGCCGCCTCTTGAGGACGTCACAAAGGTTCGCGTCGAAAAGGTTCGCGTCGAGAGGGTGCACGGCGGGAGGGTTCGCGTCGAGAAGGCTCACCAGGTCGTCCCGTCCGCCGCCATCGCCCGCCACGGATCCGGCATCCGCAGCTGTACGGTCCACTCGCCGGACAGGTCGCCCGCGTCGTGGATCGGCCGGCCGAGCGGCTCGGGCACGCCGTCGAGCTCCTCGTAGATGCGGCGGAAGCCCTCGACGGAGCGGCGCAGGGTGAACTGGTCGATGACGCGCTGGCGGGAGCGCTCCCCCAGTTCGGCCCGTCGCGCGTTGTCCCGCAGCAGTTCGAGGGTGGCCCTGGCCATGGCCTCGGGCTCACGCGGCGGCACGACGAGGCCGGTGTCGCCGACCGCCTCGCGCACGCCGCCGACGTCGGTGGAGATCGTCGTACGGCCGCAGGACATGGCCTCGATGATGCTGAAGGGGAAGCCCTCGCTGATGCTGGACAGCATCACGACGCTGCCCGACGCGTAGGCGCGGGCCACGTCCGAGACCCGCCCCTCGTAGGTGATGCCGTCGGTGACCCCGAGCTCGGCGGCGAGCTTCTCCAGCTTGGTCCTGTACGCCTCGCCGCCCTCGGGGACTCCGCCGAAGAGCCGCAGGCGCAGCGCCGGCATCTCGGCGCGGCAGATCGCGTAGGCCCGTACGAGTGTTTCCAGGTCCTTGATCGGGTCGATGCGGCCCGCCCAGCTGAGCGTGGGGATCTCCGGCTCCGGCCCGGCGTGCGGGAAGAGCTGGGGGTCGACGCCGTTGTAGACGGTGCGGATGCGCTCCGGGTCGGCGCCGCCGCGCTCCTCCCACCTGCGGTTGTACTGGTTGCAGGGGGTGATCAGGTCGGCCTCGCGGTAACCCAGCGAGTTCAACTCCCGGTAGAACCCCAGCAGGAGGGCCTTCACCGGCCAGCGCTGCGCCGCCGACCGGTAGCCGAGGTAGCGCTCGCGCAGGTAGATGCCGTGCTCGGTGAGCAGGAAGGGCGCACCGTCGAAGTGCTTGGCGGCGAGCGCGGGCAGCGTCGCGAGACCGCTGCTGACGGCGTGCGCGATGCTGCCGTCCGGGAGGCGGGCGGCGAGCGGGCGCAGCAGGTGGTCGATGAGGTCGGTGGCTATGAGCGCGTCGTGCAGGGTGGGCCGGGCCCGGGATATGTCGAGCTGCGGCAGGGTCCAGATCCGCATCAGGGTGCGCAGTACGTCCTCGCTGCTCAGGGCTGCCGTGAGGCGTCCCTGGCGGGCGAGTCCGGCGAGCGCGTACAGCTCGCGGCCGAAGTCGCAGCCGGACTCCGGGTCGAGGATCGAGAGCAGGAAACGCTCGTACGTGCCGAGGAAGTCGCGCTTCTCGCGTCCCCTGGGCCGTGCGGCGCGCGAGGTGTCCGCCGGCCCCCACAGGGGCACGACGGTGTGCTCGTAGACGTTGCGCGGCAGCTCCCAGGTGACGGGCTCGCGCCCGCTGCCCGTGAGGGACACGACATGGAATTCGACGTCGGGCATGCCGCGCACCAGTTGGTCGCACCAGGTGCTGACACCTCCCTGGACGTGCGGATAGGTGCCTTCGGTGAGCATGCTGACATGACGCCCACGGCTCATGTACGTGTCCCCCCAGGACGAGTTGCCGATGGCAGTTGCGGTGGTGCGGTGGCGCTTGCCGCTGATGGAGGCGGTCGACTGCGGCTCCGACGTGGCTGGTCGCGCCCACGCGGCGGAGCCGCACATCGATGGAGCCCCGCGCCCCTTATGGAGCGGTCGGCAGTTTCAGCGTGATCGCGGACTGGAGTGTCTCCCGCCCGGTCCACGCCGATCGCTGTCCCGCGTACGGCGTCCCGAACGCGGTGGTGCCGAGGAGCAGTTGCTTCTTCGTCCCCTCGGGGGCGGTGACGGGCGCGACGACGCCCGACGGTGCCTTGACGGTGACGGTGTCCCCGATGCGGTACGCGGAGACGGTGCCCGCGGCCAGGGCCTTGTCCCAGGCGGCGCGGCGGGTGAACTCGACGCCGACGTCGCGCTGACGCGGGTTCACCACGGGCGCGCTGTCGGCGAACAGGGCCCGGTAGTCGGCCAGGGTCTTGTCGAGGACCGGGTAGAGCAGCCGCTCCTCCGCCAGGTTCGACTGGTGGACGTAGTGCGGGCGCGGGTCGTTGGCGACGACGTGGTTCAGTGCCGTACGGGCCTCCTGCGGGACGATGTACGACGCGAAGCCGGTGTTCACGTCGAGCGGGTCCTCCAGGCAGGTGGAGGCCGGGTTGTCCTCGCAGGCGCCGCTGCCGCCGTCGGCCCTGCTGCTGTAGAGCCAGTTGTACTCGTCGGTCATCTCGGCGGCCGTGCCGACGTTGTAGTACACGTTCATCGGGTGCCGGGGCACGGTCAGTGCCCCTGCCGTGCCGACGGCCCGCTGCTGCGGCTCGCGCGAGGCGTCGCTCGCGACCCACTTCACGCCGTTGTCGGCGAGCGCGGGAGCCAGGTTCGGGTTGTCCACGGGCTGCTGCGGGGTGGTCTTCAGCCCGGAGTGCTCACCGGTGACGAGTTCCGTCCGGTCGACGGAGATGCCCCGCGCGCTCGCCCACTTGTGGTTGTCGGAGACCTGCTTCGAGATCTCGGCGCGGCTCATCCACAGCGTGTTGCCCGCCGTGTCGGTGGCGCACTTCCACGGCACGACCGTGTTGTCCTGCGTGCAGCCGAGGAAGGGGTGGGTGTACGTGTGGTTGATCCAGCGGTACTGGGCGCGGTCGGCCACCAGTTGCGCGGCCAGCGCGTCGGTGCCGCCGTGCTCGGCCTTCCACTCCTCGCCCGCCCCGGCGTTGTAGACCATGTCGAGCAGGAAGCCGCGGTCGCGCTGCCACTGGGCCGCGTACTGCGCGTCGGCCGCCGTCATGCGGACCGGGTTGTCACCCTCCCCCTCACCGCCCTTGCAGTCGAAGTCGCCCGGGGTGCAGTTGAGATCACTGTCCCAGCGAGCATCGGGGGCGAAGACGTCGTCGACGTGAACGGAGAAGTAGTTGCGGCTCTGCCCGAGGTGTACGCCCTGTGTCAGCCACTCGACGACGCCGCGCGCCAGCACCCGGAACTGCCGCTGGTACTTGTTGTACGCGAAGGTGACGACCAGCTCGCGCCGCCCGTCGTGGGCGTACTCGCCGACCAGGCTGCCACGCGTCGCACCGGTCCCGGTGGGCATGTCGACGTAGCTGGTGAAGCCGGCGCGGGGCCGGGCCGCGTACCCGTAACTCTCCATCACCGAAGGTGAGTTGTCCTCGAACTTCAGCGGTCCGTCGAGGTACCCGAAGGGCCCCGCCCTCCCCGCCGCGGTGACGGTGGCGTCGACGCCGTCCATCGGGCCCGCGTAGCCCTCCTGGTCGGTGTAGTCGAGGCCGACGCCCGGGTGCGCCCAGGTGTAGGCGTCGACCTGACGGACGCCGAAGGTCTTCTCGTACGCGACGAGCGCGGCCGATTCGGGCGAATCCGTGCCGAACGGCGCCTCGTTGGGCAGCACCACGCCCTGGTACTTGGCGCGCGGCCGGCCGTCGACGGTGTCGCTGAGGAACGCCGCGTTGATCACCGGACGTCCGGCGGCCCCGAGCTTCACCGTGGTGAACGGCACACCCGTACCGCGCAGTTCGTCGGTGACGGCGCCCACCGCTTCCCCGCCGTCGTCGACGACGAGGACCTTCAGATCGATCCGCGGCGCCTCTGCGGCGACCGCACCGGTGGGCGACAGCGCCACCACCGCTCCCAGCAGGCCGGCGGTCAGCAGAGCCGTCCCCGCTCTGCCCGCGCGCATCACGCCTGTTGTCCTGTTTCCGTACGCCATGGCGTACTCCCCTCCCCCTCGAAGGCCCCTCAATACCTCATCCTTGCGGACCCGGCACGGGAGACCTGTGGAAATCATGCAAAGCAATCCCCTGATCCCTTGCACGAACTACGGGGAGTGTGACGCATCGCTCACGCTCCGCGCCCCTGAAACCTCGGAGAGACACCTCTGACGAGTGAACGGGTCACCGCCGTGATCTAAGTACCCAACCGCGCGTAGTCTCGACCGATAGGCGCACATTCCCGCCATCACCAGGAACCCAGGAAGCGAGATTTCACCACCGTGACTGTTCTCACTCTCAGCACCTCCGGTGCCGCGACGCTGCGCGCCGACGCGCTCGTCATCGGTATCGCCAAGGGACCCAAGGGTCCCGTCGTCGCCGCCGGCGCGGAGGCCGTGGACAAGGCGTTCGACGGAAAGCTGGCTTCCGTCCTGGAGACCCTGGGCGCTTCCGGCGCCGAGGGTGAGGTCACCAAGCTCCCCGTCCTCTCCGGCCTGAAGACCCCCCTCGTCCTGGCCGTCGGCATCGGCCCCGTCCCGGAGAAGGACGCCGCGTACGCCGCCGAGTCCCTGCGCCGCGCCGCCGGCGCCGCCGCCCGCGCACTGACCGGCACCAAGAAGGCCGGCTTCGCGCTTCCGGTGGAGTCCGTCGAGGACGCCGAGGCGATCGCCGAGGGCGCGCTGCTCGGCGCGTACAGCTTCACCGCCTACCAGGACCAGGCCGACAAGGCCGAGAAGAGCGACGCCAAGCAGCCGCTCGCCGAGATCGCCCTGCTCGGCACCAAGCCGCGCGACAAGGCCTTCAAGGCCGCGGCCGAGCGTGCCACCGCCGTCGCGGAGGAGATCAACCGCGCCCGCGACCTGGTGAACACCCCGCCGAACGACCTGTACCCCGAGTCCTTCGCCGCGGTGGCCCAGGCCGCCGCCAAGGAGCACGGCCTCAAGATCCAGATTCTCGACGAGAAGGCCCTGGTCAAGGGCAACTACGGCGGCATCCTGGGCGTCGGCCAGGGCTCCGCGCACGGCCCCCGCCTGGTGAAGATCTCCTACACGCACGCCAAGGCGGAGAAGTCGCTCGCCTACGTCGGCAAGGGCATCACCTACGACTCGGGCGGCATCTCGCTCAAGCCGGCCGGTCACAACGAGACGATGAAGTGCGACATGGCCGGCGCCGCCGCCGTGTTCGCCTCCGTCGTCGCGGTCGCCCGCCTCGGCCTGAAGGTCAACGTCACCGGCTGGCTGGCGCTCGCCGAGAACATGCCGTCCGGCACCGCGACCCGCCCCGGTGACGTGCTGCGCATGTACAGCGGCAAGACCGTCGAGGTCCTCAACACGGACGCCGAGGGCCGCTTGGTCCTGGCCGACGCGCTGACCCGCGCCTCGGAGGAGCACCCGGACGCGATCGTCGACGTCGCCACCCTGACCGGCGCGATGATGGTCGCGCTCGGCTCGCGCACCTTCGCGATCATGGGCAACGACGAGTCCTTCCGCACCGCGGTCCACGAGATCGCGGAAGAGGTCGGCGAGCAGTCCTGGCCGATGCCGATGCCGGCCGAGCTGCGCAAGGGCATGAACTCCGACACCGCCGACATCGCCAACATGGGTGAGCGGATGGGCGGCGGCCTGGTCGCAGGGCTGTTCCTCCAGGAGTTCGTCGGCGAGGACATCGCCTGGGCGCACCTGGACATCGCGGGCCCGGCCTTCCACGAGGCCGCCCCGTTCGGCTACACCCCCAAGGGCGGCACCGGCTCGTCGATCCGCACGCTGGTGAAGCTCGCGGAGCGCACGGCCGACGGCGACCTCGGCTAGGCATCCGATCCGTACGGCCCCGGGCCTTCGCGCCCGGGGTCGTACGTGCGTGTTCGTACGGTTTCGCCCTGAACGAAATATTTGTACGTACGTACGCGCTGGTAACCCTTGAGCGCGGGGCCCGTCCCCGTCTCAGGACCCGGCCCGGCGTCCCGCCATCCGTCAACAAGTGCGAAGATGGTTTACCGGCAGGACAGGGCCCCCACCACAGGGCCGAACATCAAGCGGCCGTACACCCCCGCCGCCCGGTCATCGATGACCGGCGACCGGCGCACATGCATGGAGGACGTGACGTGGCGAACGACGCCAGCACCGTTTTCGACCTAGTGATCCTCGGCGGTGGCAGTGGCGGTTACGCCGCGGCGCTGCGCGGAGCCCAGCTGGGCCTGGACGTCGCACTGATCGAGAAGAACAAGCTCGGCGGCACCTGCCTGCACAACGGCTGCATCCCGACGAAGGCCCTGCTGCACGCGGGCGAGATCGCCGACCAGGCGCGCGAGTCCGCGCAGTTCGGCGTGAAGGCGACCTTCGAGGGCATCGACATCGCGGGCGTGCACAAGTACAAGGACGAGGTCATCTCGGGCCTGTACAAGGGCCTGCAGGGCCTGGTCGCCTCCCGCAAGGTGACGTACATCGAGGGTGAGGGACGGCTCTCGTCCCCGACCTCCGTCGACGTGAACGGCCAGCGCGTCCAGGGCCGTCACGTGCTCCTGGCGACCGGCTCCGTTCCGAAGTCGCTGCCGGGCCTGGAGATCGACGGCAACCGCATCATCTCCTCGGACCACGCGCTCACCCTGGACCGCGTCCCGGAGTCCGCGATCATCCTGGGCGGCGGCGTCATCGGCGTCGAGTTCGCCTCGGCGTGGAAGTCCTTCGGCACCGACATCACGGTCATCGAGGGCCTGAAGCACCTGGTCCCGGTCGAGGACGAGAACTCCTCGAAGCTCCTGGAGCGCGCCTTCCGCAAGCGCGGCATCAAGTTCAACCTGGGCACCTTCTTCCAGAGCGCCGAGTACACCGACAACGGCGTCAAGGTCACCCTGGCCGACGGCAAGACCTTCGAGGCGGAGGTGCTGCTGGTCGCGATCGGCCGCGGCCCGGTCTCCCGCGGCCTCGGTTACGAGGAGCAGGGCGTCGCGATGGACCGCGGCTACGTCCTCGTCGACGAGTACATGCGCACCAACGTCGAGACGATCTCAGCGGTCGGCGACCTCGTCCCGACCCTCCAGCTCGCGCACGTCGGCTTCGCCGAGGGCATGCTGGTGGCGGAGCGTCTCGCCGGTCTCAAGACCGTGCCGATCGACTACGACGGCGTGCCGAAGGTGACGTACTGCCACCCCGAGGTCGCCTCCGTCGGTATCACCGAGGCCAAGGCCAAGGAGATCTACGGTGCGGACAAGGTGGTCGCTCTGAAGTACAACCTGGCCGGCAACGGCAAGAGCAAGATCCTGAAGACCGCGGGCGAGATCAAGCTCGTCCAGGTCAAGGACGGTGCCGTGGTCGGTATCCACATGGTCGGTGACCGTATGGGCGAGCAGGTCGGCGAAGCGCAGCTCATCTACAACTGGGAAGCCCTGCCGGCCGAGGTCGCGCAGCTCATCCACGCGCACCCGACGCAGAACGAGGCGCTCGGCGAGGCCCACCTGGCCCTGGCCGGCAAGCCGCTTCACTCCCACGACTAATACGTTTGGTCCGGGCGCGACGACCACTTCCGCACCATATTTCCGTTAGGAGCAACTGAAACCATGTCGGTTTCCGTAACCCTGCCGGCGCTCGGCGAGAGCGTCACCGAGGGCACCGTCACCCGCTGGCTCAAGGCCGAGGGCGAGCGCGTCGAGGCCGACGAGCCGCTGCTCGAGGTCTCGACCGACAAGGTCGACACCGAGATCCCGGCCCCGGCCGCGGGCATCCTGGCCTCCATCAAGGTCGCCGAGGACGAGACCGTCGAGATCGGCGCCGAACTCGCGATCATCGACGACGGCACGGGCGGTGGCGCCGAAGCCGCCGCTCCGGCCGCTGCCGAAGCGGCTCCGGCCGCACCGGCCGCTCCGGTCCAGGAGGCTCCGGCCCCCGCGGCCGAGGCGCCTGCCGCTCCGGCGGCTCCGGCCGAGGCCCCGGCTGCCGCTCCGGCCGCCGGCTCTGCCGAAGGCACCGACGTCACCCTTCCGGCGCTCGGCGAGAGCGTCACCGAGGGCACCGT
>NZ_JBSGZD010000191.1:0-15087 GCF_053610825.1 Streptomyces sp. NPDC054863
GCCGAAACCCGCTCGGTCCTCATCGCCTCACTCGCGATGCTGCGCAACAAGCACGCGGACCTGCCGTCCCGCAAGCACGGCAACCCGCCCCAGTAATTCTTTCTGCCGGAGACGACGAGACGGAGACGACGAAACTGATGAGCACCCCTGCCGATACGGCTGCCACGAAGAACCTGCTGCGTGTGGAGAAGGGCGAGGCGGCTCCCGAGGAGCTGGCCGCGATCACCGCGATCCTGCTGGCGCGTGCCGCCGCGCGTCCGGCCGAGGTGTCGGCCCCGCACGGCCGCACGGCCGCCGGCTGGCGCCGGCTGGAGCGGACACCGGGATTCCGGGCCCCGCACAGCTGGCAGGGCTGACACCCTCCGTACGCGAGCACACCGAAGGCCCGGCACCCCACCACGGGGGCGCCGGGCCTTCGGCATTTCAGGGGCGCGGGGCGCGGGGAACTGCGCGAGCAACCACGACGCACCCGCACGTGTTCCCCGCCCGGCAGGCCGCCCTACCGCAGCCGCGCCATCAGTGCGTGCTCGACCAGCGTGATCAGCGCGCTCTTCGCGTCCGCGCGGTGGCGTGCGTCGGTGGTGATGATCGGGGTGTCGGGCCCGATCTGGAGGGCCTCGCGGACCTCCTCCGGGTTGTACGGCTGGTGGCCGTCGAAGCCGTTGAGGGCGATGACGAACGGCAGTCCGCTGTTCTCGAAGTAGTCGACCGCCGGGAAGCAGTCCGCGAGGCGGCGGGTGTCGACCAGGACGACGGCGCCGATGGCGCCTCGTACGAGGTCGTCCCACATGAACCAGAAGCGGTCCTGGCCCGGCGTACCGAAGAGGTACAGGATCAGGTCCTGGTCCAGCGTGATGCGGCCGAAGTCCATGGCGACCGTGGTGGTCGTCTTGTCCCCGGTGTGGGTGAGGTCGTCGATGCCCGCCGACGCGGACGTCATGACGGCCTCGGTGCGCAGCGGGTTGATCTCCGACACGGCTCCGACGAACGTCGTCTTGCCGACGCCGAAGCCGCCCGCCACCACGATCTTCGCGGAGGTTGTGGAGCGGGCTGCTCCGCTGCTAGAGCTTGCGAAGTCCACTGAGCACCCTTTCGAGCAGTGTCACGTCTGGCTGACCGCCCGCGGCGTCGTCGCCGCCGGGCTGGTGAATGGCGACGAGTCCGGCCTCTGCCAGGTCGGCGACGAGGATCCGGGCAACGCCGAGGGGGATGGAAAGCAGTGCCGAGATCTCGGCGACAGACTTGATCTCACGGCACAGGTGGCAGATCCGCTGGTGCTCGGGCAACTGCCCTTGCAGCCTCGCGGGTTCCGCCGTCGTACTGACCAGCGCCTCGATGGCGAGCTGGTAGCGGGGCCTGGTACGGCCGCCCGTCATGGCGTACGGACGCACCAGAGGGTTGTGAGTGCCGCCCGGGGCGGACGACGAGGGCGAGCCGGGACCGCGGCCGGCCGCCGGACGCGGCTGCACCGGCTGGATGCCGGGCTGCTGGGCGCGGTGCGGCGGCTGCGGGGGCTGCTGCTGGTAGGGACGGCTCTCGTACGGTGAACGGCTGGGCGTGGAGGGGAAGTTGAAGCGGTTCTGCGAGGGGTCGCCGGGACCACCCTGACCCTGTCCCGGGCCGCGGCCATAAGGCCAGTCGGCCGACGAACCGTTTGGGGGCGTTGCCACGTTCTCCTCCTCCGACTGCACTGCGGGCACCATGCACTGTGGAGCCACGTCCCCGAACCCTAAAGCCCGGGGACGCCAATACGCACGGGGTGTCTGCTAGTTGAGAACACTTGTGTCTGCTTGTTCGACTTCTTGGGTTCGCCTAGTTGAGCAGGCTGCCCTGGAGCTCCGCCCGCAGATCCGGGGTCAGCACCGTGCCTGCCCGGTCCACGAGCAGTGCCATCTCGTAGCCTACGAGGCCGATGTCGGCATCGGGGTGCGCAAGCACCGCGAGCGAGGATCCGTCGGAGATGGACATGATGAAAAGGAATCCACGCTCCATCTCCACCACTGTCTGGTTGACGGCGCCGCCCTCGAAGATCCGAGAGGCACCGGCCGTCAGTGACGTCAGCCCGGAGGCCACCGCCGCCAGCTGATCGGCACGGTCACGGGGGAATCCTTCGGACATCGCCAGCAGGAGTCCGTCGGCGGAGACCACCACCGTGTGGGAAACACCAGGGGTGTTGTCCACGAAGTTGGTGATCAACCAGTTCAGATTCTGCGCCGCCTGGCTCATCGGGCTCACACTAACGCTCCTGGTTGTAGGTACTACCCGGTCCACTGTGCTGATCGTAAGTGGCCGCTTGGTTCTGGTCCGTTCCCGCACTGCGTCCCCGCTGGACGCCGCGGCGCAGGTTGCTCAACCTGCCCCGTACGTCCTCGGGGGCGCGGGAGACCTGGGGGCCGCCCTGCGGGCTCTGCTCCGCGGTGCCCTCGACCAGGTTGGCCTTGGGAACCCGCTTGGGAAGGCCGGAGGGAGTGATCCCGCCCGCCTTCGGGTCCTTGAGCTTCTCGGCCCGCTGCCAGCGCTCGTCGTTCGACGTGCGCCAGGCGCTGTCCGCGGCCTCGCCGTCACCGGCGGCGTTCTGCTGCTCAGCACCCTGCGTGCCGTCCTGCGGAGCGGCGGACCGCTGCGGGAGCTTGGCCAGCGGGGGGCGAGGCGACTGCGGGGGCTGCGGTGCCTGGGAAGTCTGCGGTGCCCCGGGCGCCTGCTCCCCTTGCTCCGAGCCGCCGGCGGACTTGCTGTGCCGGCTGAGCATGCTCTCGGGACCGGACTGGCTGCCGCGGCGCGGAAGGCCGGCGTCGGTCATCGCGTGACCGGCGCGCGGTGCGGGAGGGGTGGGCCCCGGACGGTCGAAGCCTACGGGGTCCTGCGGTGCTTCGGGAGTCTCGGGAGAAGCCTGACCGGATTCCGCCTGTGCCTGGTACGAGGGGTCGTACGCGGCCGGGAAACCGTTCTGGTCCTGCCAGTTGGCCTGCTGCGGCTGCTGGGACTGCTCCTCGTAAGCCTGGTACTCGGGTTCCGGATAGCCCTGCTGCGGCTGCCCCTGCTGCGGCTGCCCTTGCTGCGGCTGCCCGGCGTACGGCTCGGTCGAGCCGAAGGAGTCGCGGGGGCCGAAGCCGTCGAAGCCGCCGGAGGAGGCAGGGGGCGCGGCCGGGTAGCCGTGCTGGTCGTAGCCCGGCTGCTGCTGACCCTGCTCCTGGTAGGAGGGGTTCTGGTACGAGGGGTCCTGGTACGAGGATTCCTGGTAGGGCTCCTCGTACCGCTGCTCCTCGTACCCGCCCTGCTGCGGCACCTCGTCGCGGAACAGCGGGCGGTCGTCGCCCTGTGCGGGCCTGCCCTCCAGGGCGGCCCTGCGCTCCTCGCGCTGCAGCGAGCGGTTCACCGGATCGAGCGGTGTCCGGCCCGGGGCGTTGCCCGGCTGACCCGGCTGTCCCTGCGGCGCCTCGTACTGCGAGTCGTCGAAGCCGAGTTCGGCCGCGGTCCGCATCGGGGCGCTCTCGAAGGCGGGCGGCTCGGGGGCGGTCTGCTGCTCCGCCATGATCGAGGAGACCGTGAAGTCGCCCTGCGGCAGGTTCTCGCCGCCGCCACCGTGGGTGATCGCGTCAGGGAGCATGACCAGCGAGGTCGTACCGGCCTGCTCGCCCGAGGGGCGGAGCTGGACGCGGATGCCGTGCCGGTCGGCGAGACGGCCGACCACGAACAGGCCCATGCGCTGCGAGACCGCGGCGTCCACCGTCGGCGGGTTGGCCAGCTTGTGGTTGATGTCCGCGAAGTCCTCGGGGGTGAGCCCGATGCCCTTGTCGTGGATCTCGACCATCACGCGGCCGTCGGGGAGACGGGTCGCGTTGACGCGGACCTTGGTCTGGGGGGACGAGAACGTGGTGGCGTTCTCCAGGAGCTCGGCGAGCAGGTGCACGAGGTCGGTCACGGCCTGGCCGTGGATCTCCGACTCGGGGACGCCGGTCAGCTCGATGCGCTCGTACGACTCGACCTCGGAGGAGGCGGCGCGCAGGACGTCGACCAGCGGAACCGGCTGGTTCCAGCGGCGGCCAGGCTCCTCGCCGGCGAGGACCAGGAGGTTCTCGCCGTTGCGGCGCATGCGGGTGGCCAGGTGGTCGAGCCGGAACAGGCTCTCCAGCTGGTCGGGGTCGGCCTCGTTGTTCTCCAGGTCGGTGATGAGGGTCAGCTGGCCCTCGATCAGCGACTGGTTGCGGCGCGAGAGGTTGGTGAAGATCGCGTTGACGTTGCCGCGGAGCATGGCCTGCTCGGCGGCGAGCCGGACGGCCTCGCGGTGCACCTGGTCGAAGGCGCGGGCCACTTCGCCGATCTCGTCGTGCGAGGTGATCGGGAGGGGCTCCACGCGGGTGTCGACCCGGCCGGGTTCCGTACGGGAGAGCTGGTCGACGAGCATCGGCAGGCGCTGCTCGGCGATGGAGAAGGCGGCGGTGCGCAGGCGCTTCATCGAGCGGCTCATCTGGCGGGCGACCGTACCGGCCAGGACGAAGGCGGCGAGCAGGGCGACCACGACGATCGCACCGTTGATGATCGCGTCGTTGCGGGAGTCCTCGGAGATGACCGCGGCGTCCTTGACGGCCTTGTCGACGAGCTCGTTCTCGATCTGCGAGTAGCCCTCGAACTTGGCGGTCGCGGCGGCCATCCAGGTCTGGGGGACGATGCCCTTGGCCGCCAGCGCCCGCTTCGACTGGCCCTTGCAGATCTCGGCGGCCATGCCGTCGAGGATCGAGCCGTTCTTGCTGGGCGGCGTCGGCAGGGGCTTGCCCGCGGCCTGCGCGGCGGCCTTTGCCTCGGCGAGCTTCCCGGCGCCCTCGTCGGCCTTGCCCTTCATGACCTCGCGGAGCCGGTCCACGTCGTGCTGGGTGCCGCCCGACGCGTACTCGCCGAGGGCGATCGTCTCCAGGTAGTTGTACGAGCAGAACGCCTTGACCTGGCCGTCGAAGATCGCGCCGTTGCCGTTGCCGCCGGGGCGGACCAGCAGGTGCATGCCGATGGCGCGCTGCAGCGACTCGGCGGCCTTCGCCAGCTCGACCGCGTACACGGTCCGGCCGTAGGAGGTGATGTTGCCCGAGCCGAGGCTCAGCTCGTTCGACACCTCCATCAGGAAGTGCTGGACGTCGCGGTAGCCCTCTTCGGTGGCGACCGGGTTCTTGTTCTCGACGCCCGCGGTGTACGCGCTCTCGCGCAGCGCCGGGAGCTTCGGCTCGGCCTCCCGGATGCGGCGCAGGCGGTTGGCCAGGCCCTGGTTGTCCGGCATGCCCTTGACCGCCGTGTCGAACTTCTGCTTCGCGGAGTCGGTGACGGCCTTCGCCGCCATGACGTCCTTGCCCTCACGGCTGCCGTTGGCGAGCAGGGGCGCGGCGGTCAGGTCGCGCTCGTTGAGCAGCGCGTGGCCGTACTCGGCGGCGGCGCGCACGATCAGCGCGGTCTTCTCCGCGTCCTGCGCCTTGCGCCAGTTGTTGATGGAGCCGTTCACCTGGAAGCCGCCCATGACGAGGGCGACCATCACGGGTACGAGGAGGATCGCGTTCAGCCGGGTGGCCACCCGCCAGTTGCGGGGCGACATCCGGCTGGCGCTGCCGCCCTGCGGTGCGTCCGCGGGTACGTCGGCGCCGCCCGTCGCCGCAGTGCGCGACGGCGGGGTGAAGTTGCCCCGCGTCTGCTGCTCCGCGGAGCTCTTCTTGCTTCGCCTCACTCGACCAACAACCTCTCGGCGTCGGCACCTACGCTGTGCCGGTTCGTTCAGGGCGGTACTGCGTTCAGGGTCGTACCGACTGCTCGTACTACTCGTACTTACTCAGGAGTTTCGCCGAATTCCAGCACGGCCGACGGTTCTGAACCAAACAGCCGGGAGGCGGCCTCCCTAGTGGCCCATCCCTCAGATAAAACGGGCATAAAGAACGAGCCCCGTCAAAAGACGGGGCTCGTGTGAGCACAGCGACACCGAATGAACGCGCCGGGTTGCCTTGCTCCTGCAATTCTCTTTCGAAACGTTATGAATTCCACGGCGGAGCAGGGGCGGAGAGTGTCGTACACCACAACCCGCCCCGGTTCGGCTACGACAACTGCCGTATGCCGCGCCCCACTTGTGTCCTACTTTGGCCGGGCTACTTCAGCCGCGCCATCAGTGCGTGCTCGACCAGCGTGATCAGGCCGCTCTTCGCGTCCGCGCGGTGGCGTGCGTCGGTGGTGATGATCGGGGTGTCGGGCCCGATCTGGAGGGCCTCGCGGACCTCCTCCGGCGTGTACGGCTGGTGGCCGTCGAAGCCGTTCAGCGCAATCACAAAAGGCAGTCCGCTGTTCTCGAAGTAGTCGACCGCCGGGAAGCAGTCCGCGAGACGGCGGGTGTCGACCAGGACGACGGCGCCGATGGCGCCCCGTACGAGGTCGTCCCACATGAACCAGAAGCGGTCCTGGCCCGGCGTACCGAAGAGGTACAGGATCAGGTCCTGGTCCAGCGTGATGCGGCCGAAGTCCATCGCCACCGTCGTGGTGGTCTTGCCCCCGGTGTGGGTGAGGTCGTCGATCCCCGCCGAGGCGGAGGTCATCACGGCCTCCGTGCGCAGCGGGTTGATCTCCGACACGGCTCCGACGAACGTGGTCTTGCCGACGCCGAAGCCGCCCGCCACCACGATCTTCGCGGAGGTGGTGGAACGGGCCGCGCCCGTCGCGCCGTCAGAGCTTCCGAAGTCCACTGAGCACCCTTTCCAGCAGCGTGACGGCCGGCGTTCCGTCGGCGTCCGCTCCCTCGCCCGGCTGGTGGATCGCCACCATGCCGGCCTCGGCCAGGTCGGCGACCAGGATGCGCGCGACGCCGAGCGGCATCGCCAGCAGCGCGGAGACCTCGGCCACCGACTTGACCTCGCGGCACAGGTGGCAGATCCGCTGGTGCTCGGGGAGGAGCGTGGACAGGTGTGCCGGATCGGCCGTGGTGCTGACCAGTGCCTCGATGGCGAGCTGGTAGCGCGGCCTGGTCCGGCCGCCGGTCATCGCGTAAGGACGTACCAGCGGCTGGTCGCCCTCGT
This sequence comes from Streptomyces sp. NPDC054863, assembly GCF_053610825.1. Taxonomy (NCBI): domain Bacteria; kingdom Bacillati; phylum Actinomycetota; class Actinomycetes; order Kitasatosporales; family Streptomycetaceae; genus Streptomyces; species Streptomyces sp. NPDC054863. Next base: position 7,035 of record NZ_JBSGZD010000191.1, read on the forward strand.
ATGCGTCGTACGGCGCGTCGGTATGCGCGCCGCCGTACGAATCGTGAGAGGCGGGGGGCGGGGTCATGGGTCCTCCGGGCATGACAGCAGGGTGTCGGCGTGCCGTCTGACGGGGCCGGTGGGGGGATCGGGCTTACGGCCGGACGGTGTGAAGCTTTTCGGGGAATCTTCTGGAACGAGGGGTGCCGCGCGGGGGTACGCGACGGGGGGCGCGGTCTAGTGGAGCAGGCTGCCCTGGAGTTCCGCACGGAGGTCCGGGGTGAGGACCGTGCCCGCCCGGTCGACCAGCAGCGCCATCTCGTACCCGACCAGACCGATGTCGGCGTCGGGGTGCGCCAGCACGGCCAGGGACGAGCCGTCCGAGATCGACATGAGGAAGAGGAAACCCCTCTCCATCTCGACCACGGTCTGGGCGACCGGGCCGCCCTCGAAAATCCGGGACGCACCGGCCGTCAGCGAGGTCAGCCCGGAGGCCACCGCCGCCAACTGGTCGGCACGGTCACGGGGGAAACCTTCGGACATCGCCAGAAGGAGTCCGTCGGCGGAGACCACCACCGTGTGGGACACCCCGGGGGTGTTGTCCACGAAGTTGGTGATCAACCAGTTCAGATTCTGCGCCGCCTGGCTCATCGGACTCAACTAACGCTCCTGCTGGTGAGTGGGGTCAATGGTGCGGAAACTGCCAGTGGTGCCATTGGTACCGGCCTGGCGGCCCTGCTGAATGCCCCGGCGAAGATTGGTCAGCCGGCCACGCACGTCATCGGGCGCACGGGAGACCTGCGGACCACTCTGATGGTTCTGTTCCTGCGCAGTGCCCGGGACCAGGTTGGCCTTCGGGACACGGCGCGGAAGTCCTGAGGTGGTGACACCACCGGCGGCGGGCTTGCGCACCCGCTCGGCCTGCGAGGCGAGTTCGTCGTTCGGTGAAGGGCGCCAGTTCGGCTCGGCGGCCTCGCGCTCGGGAGCGGAGGCACCCGGCTGCTGCGGCACGGAAGCGGCCTGGCCCTGCTGCGGGCCCTGCTGCCCCTGCTGGCCCGGTCCGCCGGGCTGCTCGCCGTGGAACCAGTTCGACTCCAGCGTGTCGAAGAGCGGCGTGCGGCCGTCTCCGGGACCGGCGGGCGGCAGCGAGTCGGACGACTGCTGCGGCTGCCGGGCCTGCGGAGCCTGGGGCGCCGCCTGCTGGTGCTGCGGCCGGTCCTGGCGCTGCTGCGGGGCCTGCGGAGGCGTCTGCGGCGGGCCCTGCTGCGAAGTGGGCCGCGCGGGCAGGCTCGCCACGGGGCGCGGCGCACCGAAGTCGGCTTCGCCGCGGCCACGGCCGTCCGTGCCGCCCTCGGGACCGCGCGGGCGCGGGGCGTTCGGCGACTGCGGCAGGCCGGTGGGCGGCGCCGGAGTGGTGGGGAAGCCGGGGCGCTCGTACGAGCCGGTGTGGTGCGAGCCGGCGTCGTGCGCACCGGTGTCGTGCGCACCGGTGTCGTGCGCACCGGTGTGGTGCGTACCGGTGTCGTACGGGTCCACCGCCGGGCCCTGGAACCCGCGTGCGTCGGCCTGCGGGAACTGGCCCGTGGCCGCCGGGTCCTGGAAGCCGCGGTTGTCCGCCTGCGGGAACTGGCCCGTCGCGGCCGGGTCCTGGAATCCACGGCCGACCTGCGGGAACTGCCCGGTCGAGCCGGGGCCCTGGCCCTGGCTCTGCTGACCGCGCACGTCAGGACGCTCGAACTGGCCGCTGGTGCTGTTGCCCTGCTGACCGCGCACGTCGGGGCGCTCGAACTGCCCGGACGTGGAGGAGAGGTCGGCCTGCGGGAACTGGCCCGTGGCCGCCGGGTCCTGGAAGCCGCGGTTGTCCGCCTGCGGGAACTGGCCCGTCGCGGCCGGGTCCTGGAATCCACGGCCGGTCTGCGGGAACTGCCCCGTGGCGGCCGGGTCCTGGAAGCCGCGCGTGTCGGCCTGCGGGAACTGGCCCGTGGCCGCCGGGTCCTGCCGGACGTCCGGACGCTCGTACTGGCCCGTCGTCGAGCCCGTGCCTGGCGGCGGCCCGTTGAAGTCCGGGCGGTCGAACTCGGCGGTGGAGCCGGGACCCTGGCGGTCCGCCGTCTCCTCGTGGCCGCGCGGCGCGTCGGCCGCGTTCGGCCTGGCGCCCCAGCTCGTACCCGGCTGACCGTCCTGCGGTGCGTTCGGCGGGGTGGGCCGCTGCGGGGCCGCCGGGTTGCCGCCGGGCAGCTCGGCACGCGGACCGCCGGCCCGGGGGAGCGAGGCGGGAGCGCCACGCTCCGGCTCGGGCGCACTGCTCTGGCGTACGTCCTCACGGCCGCCGCGACCGCCGCCGAACGCACCGGCGAGACCGCCGCGCTTCGGGGGACCGGCGGGCGCCGGGTTCGCGAGACCCGCTCCGGGCGTACGCCCCGGCAGCGCGGCCGGCGCGGAACCGGCCGCGACCTGGCGCCGGGGCGGCTCGGAACCGAGCAGACCGGGACCGCCCTGCGGCGCACCGGGACGGCTGCCGGGGCCGCCGCCCGCACCGGGACCCGCGGGCAGACCGGGACGTGCACCGGGACCCGCGGGCATCTGCGGTGCACCGCCCTGGCCGCCGGGAGCGCCCGGAGCACCGGGCTTGCCGGGAAGCTTCTTGCCGCCCTGGGCGACGTCCACGGGGAGCATGACCAGCGCGGTCGTACCACCGGAGTCGGACGGGCGGAGCTGGATGCGGATGCCGTGTCGCAGGGACAGCCGGCCGACCACGAACAGACCCATCCGGCGCGACACCGAGACGTCCACGGTCGGGGGAGCGGCGAGCCGCTCGTTGATCGCGGACAGGTCCTCCGGCGACAGGCCGATGCCGGTGTCGTGGATCTCGACGAGCACCCGGCCGTCGGGCAGCGCGTGACCGGTGACGCGCACCTTGGTCTGCGGCGAGGAGAACGACGTCGCGTTCTCCAGGAGCTCTGCGAGGAGGTGCACGAGGTCGTTGACGACGCGTCCCGCGACCTCGGTCGAGGGGACCGAGGAGAGTTCGATGCGCTCGTACTGCTCCACCTCGGATGCGGCGGCACGGAGCACGTCGACCAGCGGCACGGGCCGCGTCCAGCGGCGGCCCGGCTCCTCGCCCGCGAGGACGAGGAGGTTCTCGCCGTTACGGCGCATACGGGTCGCGAGGTGGTCGAGCTTGAAGAGCGAGGACAGCTGGTCCGGGTCGGCCTCGCGGGCCTCCAGCTCGGAGATGAGCGAGAGCTGACGCTGGATGAGGCCCTGCGAACGGCGCGAGAGGTTGGTGAACATCGCGTTGACGTTGCCTCGCAGCAACGCCTGCTCGGCGGCGAGTCGTACGGCCTCGCGGTGCACGTCGTCGAACGCGGACGCCACGCGGCCGATCTCGTCCCGGCTGTGCACACCGACGGACTCGACGGTGGTGTCGACGTCCTGCGGGTCCGACTCGGAGAGCGCCTTGACGAGCTCGGGCAGCCGGTCCTGGGCGACCCGGGTCGCGGTGTCCTGCAGCCTGCGCAGCGAACGGATCATGGAGCGGGCCACCACGAAGGCGCCGACGAGCGAGACGCCGAGCACCAGGAGGATGACCGCACCGGAGATGATCGAGGAGCGCTCGGAGTCGGCCTGGAGCTCGCGCGCCTTCTGGTCCATCTGACTGAGCAGCGTGGCCTCGATGCGCTTCATGGCCTGGATCTCGTTGCTCGCCTGGTCGCCCCAGTCCATGTAGGACCGCTTCTGGACGCGGGAGATGCCGTTTTCCTTGGACAGCACGTCGTGCGCGTACGTGTCGGCGCGCAGGGCGTCGGGGCTGCCGTGCTCCAGGACGTCGAGCAGCTTCTTCGCCTCGGTGTCGCCGTAGATCCGGGTGAAGGTGGTGAGCGCGTTGCGCTCGTTCTCCAGGGCCGACTTGCCGAAGAGCCGGTCGCTCTCGTGGAGCTGGGTCTTCTGGCTCGCGTCGTCCGGGTTGGCGGGGAGCGCGCCCGCGATGATCGCGCGCTGGATCGAGGCGTACTCCTTGGCGGACGAGAACGCCGCCAGGGCGCGCGTGCGCTGGATCATCTCCCGGCTGGAGGTGGCCTGCGCCATGTCCTGCGAGAGGCTCAGCAGGGAGGTGATCAGGTTGCTGTACTCGCTGACGGTCTGCGAGTTGCCCGCGCCACCCTGGTCCTTGAAGGCCTCCGAGCGGATCTGCTTCAGGTTCTGCAGCTTGACCGAGATCTCGGTGAGGCTGTGCCGGATGCTGTTCAGGGACGAGTCCGACTCGCTGCCGGTGTCGACGTCGCTCGTACCGGTGAGGAAGGCCTCCCGCATGAGGTCGGTCTTGTCCGTCTCGGCCTTGACCGTCGGGTCGGAGCGCTCGGCGCCGTTGTGCAGCGGGCCTGCCGTCTTGTCGCGCTCGTTCTGCAGAGCCGCGGCGAGGTCGGTGGCCTGACGGGTCATCTTGGTCAGCAGCTGCATGTGCTCCAGCTGCTGCATGTCGTCGAGGGACTCCTGGATACGGAGGCCGCCGAGCGCGGTCGCCGCGACCACGGGGAGGGCCAGCAGCGAGACCAGACGGGTGCTGATGCTCCAGTTGCGCAGGGATATTCGGGTGCCCGCGCCGATCGGCTTCGGGGTCTTGGACGCCTTCTGCTTGGGCGCGCCGGGGCCGCCGGGGGCCGCCGGGCCCTCCTGGCCGCCGCCGAAGGCATTGCCGCCGCCACCGAAGGCGCCACCGCCGCCGCCGAACGCTCCCTTGCCGCCCGCACCGTTGCCGCCTGCGCCGCCGGAGGGTCCTGGCCGGGCAGCTCCGCCGCCGGCCTGCGCCGGGCCCCGGTTCTGGGGGCTCTGCGGAGTCTGGGCGTGCTGGGGCTGGGGCGATGAGCCGCGGTCGGTCCCGCCGCGCGGCTCCTGCTCCGCCGCAGCGCTGCCATCCCTCTTGAAACGTCCCTGCACTAGCGTCGCAACCTCTGGACCAGGCGTCCTGCCGCTGAGCGGCACAACGGTGTCGAGTCGTGGGGTACCGGATCATCCCCATTGGGTGGTCGTGGTGACCGCGGTCCGGGGAATTCCAGCACAGTGCAGGATCTCCAACAAGGCCCGAGGGGTCCGGTGCACCGGGAGTGACGCTTTGTGCCGGATGAGTCACCAGTCGTAGGATCCTTTCCCCTACGAAATGGACAATTACCCACGAGTCGCTTACGGGTGGGGGGTGCCCCAGTCGAGACGATCAGGAGCGGAATGAATCCTTCAGGTATGCAATGTCCGTTTCTGCCCGCAAGATCAACAGCCTGAAATGCGGCATTTGCCCAACAACTCGTGAGGAAACTCACACGAAGATCCCTGCACATTCCCGGCTTTGGCCGGGAAGCGGATGTTTAGCCTGGCGCTTTACAGGGATTGCGAATCCGACCAGCCGGCGCCCGCGAGGCGTCCCGACGACAAGGTGCGACCTACACATGACGACGACGAAGACGGCGAAGAAGCCGGCCCCGGCGATCCGCAACCTGGCCAACCCGCAGCGCACCACGCTCGCCCACCTGGACTCCTCCGCGACCCCCGCCGCGGCGGCGCTCCCGGAGTACGCCCAGGAGCTCCCCACCGTCACCGCGAACTCCCGCCGCACCATCCTGATGGTCGCCCCGGAGCCCCAGCAGCAGCCCGTGGCCGTCTCCGCCTGACCTGCCCCGGCGCGCACTCCCGGCCGACGGGGCCGGGTCCGCACCCCCACCCGCGTTAGCCTGGAGCGTCAGACTTCAGCCAGCTCAGGTAAGGGGCGCAGGCACACAGTGCGCATCGCCAGATTCTCCATCGACGGCAATGTCGCCTTCGGCGCGGTCGAGGGCGAGGGAACCATCGGATCGGGTGGCCTCGTCCTCGACATCATCAAGGGCATTCCGTACGCCGACTTCGAGCTCTCCGGCGTCAAGGTCCCGCTCGACAAGGTGAGGCTCCTGCCGCCCGTCCTCCCCAGCAAGGTCGTGGCCATCGGCCGCAACTACGCGGAGCACGCGGCGGAGCTCGGCAACGAGGTCCCGGACGTCCCGGTGGCCTTCTTCAAGCCGTCCACCTCCGTCATCGGCCCCGGCGACCCGATCGCCTACCCCTCCTTCTCCTCCGAGCTGCACCACGAGGCCGAACTGGCCGTGGTCATCGGCCGGATGTGCCGCGAGGTCCCCCGCGAGCGCGTGAAGGACGTCGTCCTGGGCTACACCTGCGCCAACGACGTCACCGCCCGCGACGTGCAGGAGCGCGAGAAGCAGTGGGCCAGGGCCAAGGGCTTCGACACCTCCTGCCCCCTGGGCCCCTGGGTCGAGACCGACCTCGACCCCTCCGACCTCACCATCCAGTGCACGGTCAACGGAGAGCAGCGCCAGCTCGGCCGCACCAGCGACATGGTCCGCTCGGTCGCCGACCTCGTCGCGCACGTCTCCGAAGCGATGACCCTCCTCCCCGGAGACGTCATCCTCACCGGCACCCCCGCGGGTGTCGGACCCCTGAACGTCGGCGACGAGGTCGCCGTCACCATCGAAGGCATCGGCACTCTCACCAACAAGGTGATCACGCGTGGCTAACACTCCCTCCGCCCCCGTCCGCGTACGGTTCTGCCCCTCCCCGACGGGCAACCCGCACGTGGGCCTCGTCCGTACCGCCCTGTTCAACTGGGCGTACGCCCGGCACACCGGCGGCACCATGGTCTTCCGCATCGAGGACACCGACGCCGCGAGGGACTCGGAGGAGTCGTACCAGCAGCTCCTCGACTCCATGCGCTGGCTCGGCCTCGACTGGGACGAGGGCCCGGAGGTCGGCGGCCCGCACGCGCCGTACCGCCAGTCCCAGCGCATGGACCTCTACAAGGACGTCGCCGAGAAGCTCCTCGCCGCCGGCCACGCGTACCACTGCTACTGCTCCACCGAGGAGCTGGACGCCCGCCGCGACGCCGCCCGCGCCGCAGGCAGGCCCTCCGGCTACGACGGCCACTGCCGCGACCTCACGGACGCGCAGAAGCAGGGTTACGAGGCCGAGGGCCGCCCCGCCATCGTCCGCTTCCGCATGCCCGACGAGGCGATCACCTTCACGGACCTGGTCCGCGGCGAGATCACCGTCCTGCCCGAGAACGTCCCGGACTACGGCATCGTCCGCGCCAACGGCGCGCCGCTGTACACCCTGGTCAACCCGGTCGACGACGCGCTGATGGAGATCACCCACGTCCTGCGCGGCGAGGACCTCCTGTCCTCCACCCCCCGCCAGATCGCCCTCTACCGGGCACTGATCTCCCTCGGCTTCGCCAAGGAGATCCCCGCCTTCGGCCACCTGCCGTACGTCATGGGCGAGGGCAACAAGAAGCTCTCCAAGCGCGACCCGCAGGCGAACCTCAACATCTACCGCGAGCGCGGCTTCCTCCCCGAGGGCCTCCTCAACTACCTCTCCCTGCTCGGCTGGTCCTTCTCCGCCGACCAGGACATCTTCACGATCCCCGAGCTGATCGAGAAGTTCGACGTCGCCGACGTCAATGCCAACCCGGCCCGCTTCGACCTCAAGAAGGCCGAGTCGATCAACGCCGACCACATCCGGCTCCTCGACCCGAAGGCCTTCGCCGAGGCCTGCGAGCCCTGGCTGCGGGCCCCGCACGCCAACTGGGCCCCCGAGGACTTCGACCGCGCCGCCTGGGAGGCCATCGCCCCCCACGCCCAGACCCGCGTCACGGTCCTCTCGGACATCACCGCCAACGTCGACTTCCTCTTCCTCAAGACCCCGGTCGAGGACGAGGCGTCCTGGACCAAGGCGATGAAGGGCGACCCGGCCGCGCTCCTGACCTCGGCCCGCGCGACGCTGGAAGCGGCCGACTGGTCGGACCCGGAGTCCCTCAAGAACGCGGTCCTGGCCGCCGGCGAGGAGCACGGCCTCAAGCTCGGCAAGGCCCAGGCCCCGGTCCGCGTCGCCGTCACGGGACGCACGGTCGGCCTGCCCCTCTTCGAGTCCCTCGAAATCCTGGGCAAGGACAAGACCCTGACCCGCATCGACGCAGCCCTGGCAAAGCTCGCCGCGTAAGCGTTTCCGGTACGCACGAGGAGGGGCGGCAGCCGATCGG
>NZ_JBSGZD010000192.1:0-15063 GCF_053610825.1 Streptomyces sp. NPDC054863
CCGTACAACTGGCCGAGCGGCTGCGCACCGGGCTCGAACTGCCCCTGACCGGCCTGGACATCATGGAGTCGCGCACCCCGCGCGCACTGCTGACGCTCCTGGACACCCGTGCGGCAGCACGGGACGCGGCGCCGACCGCGGCGCCTGTCGTACGGTCCGTGAAGCGACGCGTCACCAAGCCCGGGACGGTCCTGGTGACCGGCGGAACGGGCGGCGTCGGCGCCTTCGTCCTGCGCGAACTGGCCGCCCTCGGCAGGCCGGTCCTCGCACTCGCCCGCCCGGAATCCGCGCACCTGGTGGCCGGGGACGGCGTCGAGGTACTGGCGGGCGACCTGAGCGACCTCGAAGGGCTGCGGGACGCGGTCGCCGGTGCGGACGCCGTGATCCACGCCGCCTGCACCTTCACCCGGCCCGAGGTCGACGTGGCGGCGATGCGGGCGATGGTGGAGGCGTGGAACAGCGGCCCCTTCGTCTTCGTCAGCAGCGTCGACGCGTACGGACACCCGGCGGACGCACAGGTGGCGGAGGAGGCCCCGTCCCGGCAGCCGCTGAGCCCGTACGGCCAGGCCAAGGTCGACTGCGAGTGCATCCTTTTGCAGGCCGCGGGCACCGGTGGGCGCGGCGGCGCGAGCGCCGTCCGCTCCCCCCTCGTGTGGGGCCCGCACGACCGGCTGCGCGACCAGTTGCGGTGGGGGGCCACCGGGTTGCTGTACCAGGCGGCCCGCAACAGCACCCCGATCACCCTGCCCTCGCCCGGCACGGCAGGCCACGAGTGGTACGGCGCACCGTGGGTGCACGCGGCTGCGCTGGCCCGCGCGGTGACCGCGTGTCTCGACACCCCGGTGCACGGCGTGGCCAACGCCGTGAGCGGCCACGTCGGCTGGCCGGAGCTCACGGACGAGCTGCGGAGGCTGCTGGGCAGCGACAGCACCGTACGGTCGGGTGCAGAGGTGCACCCGGACCTCGACCACCACTGGCACTACCGGGCGGAGCGGCTGGCTTCCGCGCTGCGCCCGAGGCCGGGCGAGGGCGAGGACTTCCGTACGGTGCTGGCGGAGATGGTCACACCTGTCACAACCTGACCACTGTCTGACCCTTATTGACAGAATCCGACATGCTGATCAATCATCCGGTGGAAGGCCGGACCGGTCGACGGTGCGGCTCTTGCTTCTCGTTCGTACGGCCCGGCGGCTCCCCCAGAGTGGAAGAGTTGGCCTTGACCGCGAACCAGAAGCCCCGCCGATCCTCGCGTGCGTCCACGACCGAAGTCGCGGCTGCGGACTCGGCCGAGTCCGCGGCCGGATTCACGGCGCCGCCGTCCTCCGCACAGCAGCGGCTGTGGTTCCTGGCGCAGATGCAGGGCGCCGGCGAGGCGTACCACACACCCCTGGCCGTGGAACTGCGGGGCGAGCTCGACCGCACGGCGCTGGGCCGGGCGCTGGACGCGCTCGTCGCCCGGCACGAGGTACTGCGCACCCGGCTGATCGCCGTGGCGGGGTCTCCCGTCCAGCAGGTCGATCCGCCGGGTGCGGGTTTCCCGCTCTCCGTACGGGACCTTTCTGCGCACCCCCGCGCCGAGGAGCAGCTCGCGGAGGTGCAGCGGGAGATGGCAGGCGCGCCGTTCGACCTGGCGACGGAGCACCCGGTGCGGGGCTGCCTGGTGGTCTTGGGGGCGGACCGGCACGTCCTTCTTCTGACGCTGCACGACATCGCGGCGGACGATCGGTCGACGGGGATCCTGCGGCGCGAGATCGGCATCCTCTACGCGGCCTTCGGAGGTTCCGGGGACGGCGTGGGCGACCCGCTGCCCGCGCTGCCCGTCCAGTACGCCGAGTACGCCGCCCGGCAGCGGGAGTGGCTGGCCGGCGACGCGGCGGCCCGGCAGGGCGCCTACTGGCAGCAGACCCTCGCCGACGCCCCCGCACTCCTGGAACTGCCCACCGACCGGCCCCGCCCTGCCGAGCAGGACTTCCGGGGCGGGCAGGTGCCCGTCCACTTCGACGAGGAGCTGACCGCCGCGGTCGGGGAGTTCGCCCGGCGCAACGGCTCCACGGCCTTCATGGCCGTCCTCGCGGGCTGGGCCCTGGTGCTTTCGCGGCTGGCGGGCGGGCACGACGTGGTGATCGGCACGCCCATCGCCCACCGCGGGCGCACCGGGCAGGAGGGTCTGGTCGGCCCCTTCGTCAACACGCTGGCGCTGCGCACGGACCTCTCCGGGGACCCGACGTCGGACGAACTCCTGGGGCGCGTGCGCGAGGTGACGCTGTCCGCCCGGCTCCACGCGGACCTGCCGTTCGAGCAGGTCGTCGATCTGGTCAAGCCGCCGCGGAGTCTGGGCCGTACGCCGCTGTTCCAGGCGGTGCTCGCCTGGCAGGACGACGAGCCCGAGGGCCGGGAGGGCGCGTGGGAGCTGCCCGGCATCGATGTGACGCCGCGTCAGTCCGCCTGCACACCAGCGAAGTTCGACCTGACCCTGTCGCTGGCCGAGGCCGGGGGATGCATCACCGGCACCCTCGACTTCGCCGTCGCCCTCTTCGACGACACGACCGCGCAACGGTACGGACGTCATCTGCGCCGCGTCCTGGAGCAGATGACCGCCCGCCCGGACCTGCCCGTCGCCGAGCTGACGCTCCTCGACGAGCAGGAGCGCAAGCAGCTCCTGTTCGACTTCAACGACACCCACCTCCCTGCGACCGGGACCGGCCTGGTCGAGCGCTTCGAGGCGCAGGTGAGGGAGCGCCCCGGGCAGACCGCCTTGGTGCACCTGGGCGAACGGCTCGACTACGCCGCCCTGGACCGGCGCGCCAACCGGGTGGCGCACGCGCTGATCGCCCGCGGAGTGGGCACCGACCGGGTGGTCGGGCTGCACACGGACCTCTCCGTGGACATGGTGGTGGGCATCCTCGGCGTGCTCAAGGCCGGCGGCGCTTACCTGCCGATGGATCCGGCGCTGCCCACCGAGCGGCTGGCGGGCATGGTGGCGGACTCCGGCGCGGTGCTGGTGCTGAGCAATGCGGCCACTGCGGCGGACGGATGGCTGTCGCTGGCCGAGGTCGAGGCAGAGACCTCCGCACCCGTCGCCCCCGCCGTCGCCGTCCGCCCCGAAGATCTGGCGTACGTGATCTTCACCTCGGGTTCGACCGGCCGCCCGAAGGGGGTGGCCGCCACGCACCGGGGCATCCTCAACCTCCTCGACTACTGGCAGCACGAGTTCGGTGCGACGCCCGGGCTGCCGTCGGCGATGTGGCCCTCCTTCTCCTTCGACGCCTCGGTGCAGGAGTTGCTGCTGCCCCTCACCACCGGCGGTGTCCTGCACCTGGTGCCGCAGGGCGTGCGCGAGGACCCCGAGGCGCTGGTGGGCTGGCTGGCCGAGCACCGCGTCGTGGACGTGCTGCTGCCGCCCGCCTTCGTCAAGTGGATCTGCGAGGCGCCCGAGAAGCGGCTCGAAGGGCTTGCGCTGCGCTGTGTGCGCACCGGGTTGCAGCCGCTGCCCGAGGACAGCCTCCACCGGATGGAACAGGCCCTGCCGGGGCTGCGCGTCCTCAACGGTTACGGGCCCACCGAGACCGCGCTGTACTGCACCGCCTACCTGGGCCCGCGCCCGCTCGCCCGCCAGGCCCCGATCGGCAGGCCGGTGGCCAACATGCGTACGTACGTCCTGGACGAGCGGCGCGAGCCGGTGCCGATCGGCGTGATCGGCGAGCTGTACATCGCCGGTGCGGGCCTGGCGCGCGGCTATCTGAACAGTCCGGAACTCACCGCCGAGCGGTTCGTGGCGGACCCCTTCGTGCCCGGTGAGCGCATGTACGGCAGCGGGGACCTGGTCCGCTGGCTGCCCGAGGGCGAGCTGCTGTACGTGGGACGCCGCGACCACCAGATCAAGCTGCGCGGGTTCCGGGTGGAGCCGGGCGAGATCGAGGCCACGCTGCTCGACGAGCCCGGCGTGGTCGAGGCGGCGGTCCTCACCGATCTGGACGCGAGCGGCGAACCGTATCTGGTGGCCGCGATCGGCACGGCGACGGCAGAAGACACCGACACCGCAACCGGCGCCGGCACCGGCACCGGCGCCGAGCCGCGCACCGCCACCGAGTGGAAGGCCGCGCTCGCCCGGCGACTGCCGAGCCACATGATCCCGGCCTTCTACGTCGAGCTGCCGCGCCTGCCGCAGACGCCCAACGGCAAACTCGACCGCACCGCCGTGCTGGAGCTCTCCCGGGCCGCCCGCCCGGCCCAGGTCAACCAGGCCAGCCCGCGCGACCACATCGAGCTGACGCTCTATCAGATATGGCAACGGCTGCTGCTGCACCCCGACATCGGCATCCGCGACAGCTTCTTCGACATCGGCGGCACCTCGATCTCCGCGATCAAGCTCGCCCACGCGATCCGCGAGGAGTTCGGCCAGTCCCTGCCGCTGCGCGACCTCCTGCTGCATCCGACCATCGAGGAGCTGGGCGGGCGGCTGCGGCGGGGCGCGGACGGTGCGCCGCCGAGCAACCTCCTCACCTTCCGGCCGGGCGACGGCCGCGCCCACGTGGTCTGCGTGCACCCGGCGGGCGGCACCGCCTTCTGCTACCTGTCGCTGGCCAAGGCACTGCCCGACGCCCTCGGCATCCACGGCATCCAGTCGCCCGGCGTCAACCCCGGCGAGGACTTCCTGCCGACGGTCGACGCCATGGCCGAGTCCTATCTGTCGCTGATCGAGCCGCTGCTCGCCTCGGGCGGGCCGCTGGTCCTCACCGGGCTCTCGTACGGCGGTCTGGTGGCCCACGAGATGGGCCGCCGCCTCGCCGCGGCGGGCCGCGGGGCGCTGAGCGTGGTGCTGCTCGACACCCCTGGCACCGACGACCCGCAGGCGCGGGCCGCGGTCGTGCCGGTGGAGATCGCGGAGTTCCGGGACAAGCTCATCAAGTTCAACGGCATGTACCCGGGCATCGACGACCAGCAGATCGAGCAGTACTTCCACCTCTACAACCACAACCGGCTCACCACGGTCGACCACGAAGCGGCGGACACGACGGCCAGGACCGTCCTGATGCAGGCCGTCGAGGGCGCGACGCAGGAGGAACTGCGGGAGGTCCGCGACTTCTGGCAGCGCCGCACCGCGGGCACGGACGGCACCTTCCGCGTGGAGCCGGTGCGTTGTGGCCACTGGGACATGCTGGAGTCCGCAGAGGTACTGCGGGTGGCGGCGACGATCGAGACCGAGCTGGCCCACTGCGACGAGCAGGCGGACCAGGCGGACGCACGGCAGACAGACACACAGCGGGCAGACGCAGAACAGACAGACGCACAGCGGGCAGACGCAGAGCAGGCGGACCAGGCATGAACGACACCACCCCCCACGAGCCCGCCCGCACCCCCGGCCTCGCCGCGTCCGTACTCGCCCGCGCCCGCAGCCACCCCTCGGCGCCCGCGCTCGTGGACGGTGCGCACCGCCTCGACTACGCGGAGCTGGAGGCGGCCAGTGCGTCCGCCGCAGACGCACTGCACGCGTACGGCGTACGCCCCGGCCAGGCGGTCGCCCTCTGCCTGCCGCGCTCCTGGCAGCTGGTCTGCGTCATGCTCGGCGTGCTGCGCCTGGGCGCGGTGGTCGTACCGCTGGACGCCCAGAGCCCGCCCGAGCGCCGCCGCCACATCCTGACCGACTCGGACAGCGTGCTGGTGGTGTACGGGGCGGATGGCGCGGGCGACGCCGATCAACTGCCGCCCGACGTCGGGCAGTTGACCGTCGACGCACTGCTCGGCCCCACCGCGGACCACCCTGGAACGAACCCGGGCCGCGAGGACCGCACGGGCCCCGAAGGCACGCACCCCTCCTTCCTCTTCTACACCTCGGGAAGCACCGGCCGCCCCAAGGGCGTCGAGGTGCGGGACGCCGGGATCCTGCGCCTCGCCAGGCCCGGGTACCTCCGCGCGGTCGAGGGCGCACGGTTCTCCTGCATGTCCAACCCCGCCTTCGACGCGCTCAGCTTCGAGGTCTGGGTCCCGCTGCTGACCGGCGGCTGCTGCGTGATCCTCGACGACGAGACCGTGCAGACGCCCGAGGTGCTGGCCGCCGAGCTCGAACGGCTGCGCATCGACGTCCTGTTCATCACGGTGGCGCTGTTCAACGCGGTGGTCGACAAGGTGCCGCACTGCTTCTCCGGCATCGGCCAGGTGCTCGTGGGCGGCGAGCAGCTCAACGCGCGCCTGATCACGCGCTGGTACCGGCACAACAGCGCCTCCGAGACCCGGCTGCACAACGTCTACGGTCCCACCGAGGCCACCACGTTCGCGCTTCTCCACCCGATCCCCCGGGACTTCGAGGGCGACGTGGTGCCGATCGGCCGCGCGCTGCCGGGCACCGGAGCACTGCCGGTGGTCGACGGCAGCCGGGTGGCCGAGCCGGGCGAAGTGGCCGAACTCCACCTGTCCGGCGAGGCGTTGGCGGCGGGCTACCGCAATCTGCCCGAGGAGACGGTACGCCGCTTCGTCACCCTGCCCTGGCACGACGGCGGAGCACACCGGCACTACCGCACCGGCGACCTGGTGCGCCGCGACGCCGAGGGCCGCTACACGTACGTCGAGCGCGCCGACCGGCAGGTCAAGGTGCGTGGCTTCCGCATCGAGCCCGGCGAGCTGGAGCGGGCGCTCACCGCCCACCCGGCCGTGCGCCAGGCGTACGTGTGCACCCGGCGCGACGCGCACGGCGTCAACGAGCTGCTGGCCCACCTGGTGCTGGGCGCCGACCTGTCCTACGACGCGTTCGAGGAGCACCTGGCCGCGGGGCTGCCCGCGTACATGCGTCCGCACCGGACGTACCTGGTGGACGAGCTGCCGCTCAACTCCAACGGCAAGGTCGACCGGGAGGTGCTGCTGCGCGACGCCGGCGCGCCCTGGCGGCGGTCCGGTGCGGACCTCCCCGAGCGGGGTGACGCGGCCGAGCTCACGGAGTGGCAGCGCGAGGTGCTCCAACTCGTCGCCGAGATCACAGGAGTTGAGGGTCTGCGTGGCACCGACCGCTGGATAGCGGTCGGCGGCGACTCCCTCAAGGCGCTGCGGCTGCGTTTCGAAGTGCGGGGTCGCTGGGGGGTCGAGCTGCCCCAGGCCCTCGTGCTGCGGGCGGACTTCGCCGAGCTGGCTGCCGCGATCGAAGCGGGCCGCGCCCAGGACCGTGAGGACAACGTTTCCCCCTACCCCCGGCCGGCCGCCCCCGCCGGGGCCCGGTCCGCCCCCGCCACCGCCGAGCAGCAGCGGCTCTGGCTCCTCCAGCAGCAGGACCCCGCCTCCCGGGCGTACCACGTGCCGCTCGTCTTCCGGGTGGAGACGGTGGACGGCGAGGTCGACGCCCGCGCGCTGCGGGAGGCGCTGCGGGGCCTGGTGGTCCGCCACCCGGCGCTGCGTACCGCCTTCGAGGCCGGGTCCGACGGGCTGCGCCAGGTGGTGGGCGAACCGTACGACCCGTGGGTCGAGCCCACCCCGGAGGCCGTCCGCGACGCAGCGGGCCGGTCCGCCTTCACCGCCCGGCTCTTCGACGCCGCCTTCGACCTGGCGCGCGGCGAACTGCTCAGGGCGTGCTGGCTGCCCGGGCCCGGCGGCGGTGAGCTGCTGCTGTCCCTGCACCACATCGCGGTCGACGGCTGGTCGCTCAACGTCCTGTTCGGCGACCTGTCGGAGGCCTATGCCGTCGCGCGGGGCGAACGGCCGCAGGGCCAGGACACCACGGCCGCCCCGACGCCGCTCGACTACGCCGCCTGGCAGTCCGAGTGGTTCACCCGCGACGCCTACCGCACGCAGCGCACCGAACTGCGCGGCACCTACGCGGACTTGGCGGATTCGGGCCGGGAGGACCAGGGCGGCCCCCTGGAGCCGGTCCGCGCACCGGACGGCGCCACCGGACGGCTGCTGCTCACCACGCTCGACGCGGGCCGACGCGCGGCGCTCGACCGGCTCTGCGGCGAGCTCGGCCTCACCCGGTTCCAGGTGCTTCTGGGCGTGTACGCCTGGAGTCTGTACGGAGTCACCGGCCGCACCCGGCTCCGGGTCGCGGCCCCGGTGGCCAACCGGCCGGTGCAGGAGTTCGCGTCCGGGGTCGGCATGTTCGCCAACACGGTGCTGCTTCCCTGCGAGTTGGACGTGCACGAACGGCTGCGCCCGCTGCTGCTGCGGCTCGGCGCCATGTCGCGGGCGGTGCTCGACCGCCAGGACGTGACGCTGGCCGACGCACTGAGCGACGCGTCGGCCGACGGCAGGGGCGGAACCGGGGAGACCCCCTTCGACTTCCTCTTCGTGCTGGAGAACACCGACTTCGGCGCACTGACGCTCCCCGGCTGCCGGGTGCGTCCGCACTGGCCCGAACCGACCGCCGCGAAGTGCCCGTTGACGCTGTCGGTGGTCGAGCGCACCGCACCGGCCGAGGGCTCCGCACCCGCGGACGGCGAGCCGGCAAGCGCGCTCGACTGCCTGTGGGAGTACGACGCCCGCTACTTCGACGCCGGTGAGGTGGCGGCGATGGCGGAGCTGTACCGCGACGGCCTCGACCGTCTCACCGCGGAGGCCGTCGGCCCCTCGCTGGCCGAGCTGGTCGCCCCGTACCGGCAGCAACTGCCCGAGCCCGGCCGTGCGGCCCCGCTGCATCCGGTCTTCACCACCGTCGCCGAGGGGTTCGACCAGCAGGTCCGCCGTACGCCCGACGCACCCGCGCTGGTGACCGGCGAGCGCACCCTGACGTACACCCAACTCGACGCCTACGCGGCCGAGTTGGCGGCCGAGCTGTGCAGTGAGCACCCGCTGCCCGAAGGGGACGGGAGCCCTCGCTGCGTCGCGCTGTACCTCCAGCCGTCGGACACCCACGTGGTGGCGCTCCTCGCGCTGGCCCGGCTCAATGTCACCGCCGTCCCGCTCGACCCCTCGTACCCTCCGGCCCTGCTGCGGCAGATCCTCGCCCAGGTGGAACCGCTCTGCGTGCTGGTGGCCGGCGGCGACACGGACGCGCTCGACGGGATCGCGCCGGACTCGCTGCCGCGCCGCCCGGTCGCGCTCGCGCCACGTCCGCCGTCGGCCGCCTCGCAGTTGCCATACGTGGCCCACGACGGGCCGAGGCCGCTGTACACGCTGTTCACCTCGGGCTCCACCGGCGTCCCGAAGGGTGTGCAGGTGCCCGACCGCACCCTGTGCAACCTGCTGCAGTGGCAGCAGGAGGCGGGCGGCCCTGCGGGGCCCGCCGTCACCCAGCAGTTCTCCATGCTCTCCTTCGACGTCTCCTTCCAGGAGATCTTCAGCACCCTGTGCGGCGGCGGCCGTCTGCACCTGGTGCGCCCGCAGTGGCGGCAGGACGTCCCGGCGCTGCTCGACCAGCTCGAAGCGGCGGGGGCCGAGCGCATCTTCCTGCCGTACGTGGCGCTCCAGCTCCTCGCCGAGCACGGCGTCCGGCTCGGCCGTTACCCCTCGCGGCTGCGCGAAGTGGTCACCGCGGGCGAGCAGTTGCTGTGCACGGACGCGATCAGGCAGTGGTTCGCCGGGCTGCCCGGCGCCCGCCTGTTCAACCACTACGGGCCGACCGAGACCCATGTGGTCAGCGGTCTGTGCCTGGAGGGTGATCCGGCCGGCTGGCCGCAGCGCCCGGCCATCGGCACGCCGGTGGCGGGCGCCTGGCTGCGGGTGGTCGACGCCGCCGACCAGCCGGTACCGCCCGGCCGCCCCGGCCGTCTGCTGATCGGCGGCCCCATGGCCGCCCCCTGCTACACGGGCGACGACCGGCTCAACGAGGACCGCTTCGTCGACCTGCCGGGACTCGGCACCTTCTACCGCAGCGGCGACCTGGCGCACTTCGACCACGAAGGCCTGCTGCACTACCGGGGCCGGGACGACCAGCAGATCAAGCTGAGCGGCCACCGCATCGAACTGGGCCAGATCGAGGCGGCGCTCCTGGAGCACCCGGACATCGTCAATGCCGTGGTCGTACGGGACGACAGCCGCACGGGAGGCGTCCGGCTGGTCGCGTGCCTCCAGACGGGCGACACCGCCACCGCCTTCGACCACGGCGAAGGCCACGAGATGCTGACCCGGCATCTGAGCCCGCTGCTCCCTTCGTACGTACGCGTCGAGCGCTTCCGGGTCCTGGAGCGGCTGCCCCTCACCCCGAGCGGCAAGCTGGACCGGCGCGGGGCGCTCGCCGCACCCGGCGATGAGCTGCACCCGAGGGCCGCCGCCGCACCCCGGCGCTCGGCGCCGCCGGTGCTGTCGGCGCGCGAGGCCCGGCTCACGGAACTGTTCGACGAGGTGCTCGGCCTGCCCGTCCGGCCTGACGAGCGCTTCTTCGACGCGGGTGCGTCCAGCCTCGGCCTGATGCGCTTCCATCTGCGCTGCACCGCCGAGCCCGACCTCGACTTCTCCATCCCCGACCTCTTCGAGCACGTCACGATCCGCCGCCTCGCGGCCTTCCTCGACGGTCAACACCACACGTCCGCAAGGGTGGTTGGCCAACCGTCACCCGCGGTCGACGACCTCGGGTCCGCATCCGAACCGATCGCCGTCGTCGGCATGGCCGTACGCGTGCCGGGCGCCGACGACCTGGCCGCCTTCTGGGAGTTGATACGCACCGGGGGCCGGGGCATCGAGCACTTCGAGGCCGCCGAGGGCCTCGTCGGGGCGCGCAGCCAGATGTCGGAACTGCTGTCGTTCGACCCGGAGCACTTCGGCCTCAGCCGGCAGGAGGCCCGGCTGATGGACCCCCAGCAGCGCCACCTCCTGATGAGCTGCGTGCAGGCGCTGGCCCATGCCGGGATCGCCCCGTCCGGCGGGCCCGAAGGGCAGCGTGCGCGGGGTGAGCGGGTCGGGCTCGTCGCCGCTTGCGGCGAGAACACGTACTTCCAGTCCCTGCTGCGCGAGGCGGATCCCGAGCGGCTGCCCGACGGTTTCCAGCTGGCGCTGCACCACGAGAAGGACTTCCTCACCACCAAGGTCGCCTACCACCTCGACCTGTCGGGACCGGCGTTCACCGTGCAGGCGGCCTGCGCCAGTTCGCTGGTGGCGGTCCACGTGGCGGCGGGGCTGCTGCGGCAGGGCGACGCCGACGTGATGCTGGCGGGCGGGGTGCTCGTCGACACGCTGCTGACCGGCGGTTACGCGTACCGCCCGCAGCACATCTTCTCCGAGGACGGGCACTGCCGCGGCTTCAGCGACGACGCGAGCGGCACGGTCGGCGGGAGCGGCGTGGGCGTGGTGGTGCTCAAGCCGCTGCGCCTGGCGCGACGCGACGGCGACACCGTGTACGCGGTCCTCTCCGGCTCGGCGCTCAACAACGACGGTTCGGGCAAGCTCAGTTACAGCGCGCCGTCACTGACCGGCCAGCGCGAGGTGATCCGCGCCGCGCTGCGCCGCAGCGGCCGTACGAGCGCCGACCTGGGGTACGTCGAGGCGCATGGCACCGGCACCCCGCTGGGCGACCCCGTCGAGGTCGGCGCGCTGAAGCAGGCCTTCGACCTGTCGGGCAGCGACCGGTGTGCGCTGTCCTCGGCGAAGAGCCAGCTCGGGCACCTGGGCGCGGCGGCCGGCGTGGTCGGCCTGGTGCGGGCCGTGCTGGCGGTCCACCACGGGGTGATCCCGCCGCAGGTCGACTTCCGCAGGCTCAACCCGCAGATCGGGTCCGACGCCGCCCCGTTCCACATCCCGACCGAGGCCGCGCCCTGGCCCGCCGGGCGGCCGAGGGTGGCCGCGGTGAGCAGCTTCGGCATCGGCGGCACCAATGCCCACGTGGTGCTCGAAGCGGACGGCGAAGGGGCGCCGACCCGCGCCTCCTCCGTGACGCCGTACTGCCTGCTGCTCTCCAGCAGCAGCAAGCAGGCGCTGCGCGCCGACGCCGCGCGCATCGCCGACCACCTCGGGACCCGGCCCGAGACGTACGAGGAGGTGCTGCGCCACCTCCAGGCGGGGCGCCCGCACCGCCGCTGGCGGGCAGCGGCGGTGTGCACCGACGTGACGGAGGCACTGGCCTGGCTGCGGACGGTCGCGGACGGCGGCACACAGCCGACGGAGACGACCGTGCCCGGTCCCCTTGCGGACCCCGGAGAGGGCGAGGGTTCCGGCGGAGGCCTGCGCGCGGCGGAGCACCCGGCCGCCGCCCTGGTCGAGGCCTGGCTGTCCGCCCGTACCGTCCACTGGGCCGCGGGACCCGCGCAGGCCCCGTGGGACTTCCCGCCGCCCGCCTTCGCGCTCACCGCCTACGACTTCGAGCGTGCCGCCGCGCCGGGGGCCGAGGCCCCGGGTAACGAGGCCCCGGACAGTGCGTGGCCGGAGCGGATCGCCGAGGCCGACTGGCTGCACCAGCCGCACTGGGTGCGCCTGAGCCGGGCCGCCACCGCTCCCCAAGTGGCCTACAAACGCGGCCTGTTGGTCGTGCTGACGGCCGAGCCGTTGCCGCCCGAGGCGCTGCGGCCGTTCGAGACGGTGTACGACCGGGTGGTGGCGGCAGTCGCCGCCGACGGTTTCGCCCGGCTCGCCGACGACGTGTACGAAGTGGACCCCGCCGAACCCGACTCGCTGCGCCGACTGCTCGAAACGCTGACCGGGACGGCGGGTGCGCAGGAGACCGTCGACTGGCTGCACGCCCTGCCGCTCGCGGTCCGGGGCCCGGTCGGCGAGGACTCGCTCGCCCTGGCCCGGTGGGCCTGCCTGGACACTCCTGCCGCGCTGCTCCGCGCGGCGGCCGAGCTGGCGCACCCGGTGGGGCTGCGCCCCTGGTGGCTCTCGTACGGCGCCCACCCCGTCGAAGGACCCGTACAGCGCCCGGAGTTGGGGCTGCTGGCGGGCGCGGCGGAGGTGGCGCCGCAGGAGTGCGCCGTCGACGGACGGTGGCTGGACCTGCCGGGCGACGGGGCGGCCCCCTGGTCCCCGGCCTGGTCGCCCGCGCTGGCGGGCCTGCTCGCCGCGGCGGAGGACGGCGAGGCCGGGGCACCGGTGCCGGACCGTCGGCTCGCGCTCCGGCAGGGGTACTGGTGGCGTCAGGCGCTGTCGCCCGTGCCCGTGGCCGTCCCCGGCCCTGCGACGCCGTCCGTCCTGCCGGACGGCCCCGCGACGTACGTCCTGCTCGGTGGTACGGGCGGCATCGGCCGGGCGCTGGCCGCCTGGTTGCTCGCGGAGTCCGACTGCCGGGTCGTCCTCGTGTCCCGGCAGTCCTCGCAGTCGTGGCTTCCCGAGGAACTCGCGCCGTGGGCGGACCGGGTGGAGCTGGTCGAGGCCGATCTGGCCGTGGCCGACCCCGAAGAGGTCATGGCCCTGCTCGACCGGTGCACCCGGCGGATCGACGGCGTGGTGCACGCGGTGGGCGTGGCGGGCGGTGGGCTGCTGGCCCGGCGCGACCCCGCCGTGCTGCGGTGGACGACGGAGGCCAAGCTGCGCGGTGCGCTGCTGGTGGAGAGGCTGATCGAGCGGCACGGTCCTGCCTTCGCGGTGTACTGCTCGTCGATGTCGGCGCTGTTCGGCGGCATCGGCCAGTACGACTACGCCGCCGCGAACGGCGCTCTCGACGGCTTCGCCCGCCACAGTTCCGGTGCGGGCGAGAGCACGTTGCGCATCGCGCTGGACTGGGACATCTGGCGCGAGGGCGGCATGGCCGAACGCGCCCTGCACGCGGACGCCCGCCATCAGGCACACCTCGCGGTCGGTCTGACGGCCGAGGAGGGGCAGCGGCTGTTCGCGCGGGCGCTGCACCTCCAGCTGCCCCACCTGCTGGTGTCCACCACGGACATCGAACAGGCTCCCGCCTTCTACGCCGGACCTGCCGCCCCGGCGAAAGAGGCACCGGAGGTGCCTGCCGGACGCGACGGCGGCGCCGCCGACGACGACGTGGCCGCCCGCCTCTCCGGCTGGCTCTGCCAGTGGCTGGGACTCGCCGAGGAAGAACTCGACCCCGGGGCCTCCCTGTACGACTACGGCGCCGACTCCCTCACCATGATCGACCTCATCGTCAAGGTGGAGGAGCAGTACGGCGTGAGCCTCGAACTCTCCCGCCTCAGCCACCGCGTCAGCCTCGACGAGCTCCTGACGCACCTCCGCGTGGAAGCCCCCCAGGGCTCCCATGATCCCCAGGATTCCCAGGGCCCCCGTGGGGAGCAGGTCGCGCTGGAGGTGTGGCAGGAGGGCACCGGCTCCGACCTGGTGTGCCTGGTCCATCCGGTGGGCGGTGACATCCAGGCGTACCGCGACCTGGTGTCGGCGCTCGACCCGGCCCTCACGGTGTGCCTGATCGCGGACCCGGCTCTTCGTGACCCGGTTCCGCACCACCCCGAGGTGGTGGCGGTCCCCGATCCGGCCTGGTCGCTCATGGAGCGCGCCCGGCACTACCACGACGCGCTCCAGGCGCGTTTCCCGCACGGCGAGTGGCGGTGGCAACTGGCGGGCTGGTCCTTCGGCGCCTGGGTGGCCCACGCCATGGCGGCCGAGGCCGAGGCGGCGGGCCGTCCCGCCGAGGGGCTCCACCTGCTGGACCCGCCGCCGCCGGGCTCCGGGCCGCGCTTCCTCACGTACGACGAGGCGGGGATCGAGGCGGTCTTCGCACACGAGCTCGACCAGGGCAGGGAAGGCGGTCAGGGCGACCGGGCCTCCGGCCAGGCCGGGCCCAGCGCGGGGGCCCAGGCCTACGCCGAGCGGCTCGCACGCTGCTGCCGGGCCAATCTCACGGCCCTGGCACCGCACGAACTGCCCGGCCTGGCGGGCACGCCCGCCCACCTCTGGCTGGCGAGCCGCCCGGTGGCGGGCCTCCCGGAGCCCGTCTCCCCCGACGATCAACTGATCGCCTGGAAGGGCGAGTTGCCGCTCCTCGAAGTCAGCAGGGCACTCGACACGACGCACTACGGCATCGTCCGCCCGCCGCATGCGCGCACGATCGCCGACGCCGTGAACGCGGCGGCGTCCCTTCCCGGACCTGCCGGGTAAGGGACGCACCGGCCGTCGAACGGAACCGGCCGGCCCCCGGGGCTTCCCCCCGGGGCCGCCGGGCCGCGAAGACCCCGGGGGTACGGCGCCCACACGTGGGGTCCCGGCAGGGCCGCGACCGGGGCCCCCACCCCGGCCGGGCGGGCGGGG
>NZ_JBSGZD010000193.1:0-14938 GCF_053610825.1 Streptomyces sp. NPDC054863
CCCCCACGCTCAAGGCTCCGCGGGGCATTTTGGGGTGTTTGCGATCTTGTTCTCCCCGCCGTGATCCTGAGTGTGTGCCGAGGCGCCCGGCGCTCAT
This sequence comes from Streptomyces sp. NPDC054863, assembly GCF_053610825.1. Taxonomy (NCBI): domain Bacteria; kingdom Bacillati; phylum Actinomycetota; class Actinomycetes; order Kitasatosporales; family Streptomycetaceae; genus Streptomyces; species Streptomyces sp. NPDC054863. The sequence goes on from NZ_JBSGZD010000193.1 coordinate 98, forward strand.
CAGCGGTCACAACTCTCTTGGGGGAAACCCGTGTTCGAGTTCGTCACTCAGTTCATCCCGCTCACGCTGGGCACCGTCTCGCTCGTCGCCGTTGCGTCCGACCCGCTCGCGCCCTGCGGCACCAAGGCCAAGCAGGAGGCCGAGACCATCCGCGAGCACCTGCGCGCCGTGGCCAACCACGCTCGCGCCATCATGGTTCTGGTCGCCCGCAAGACTGGCGCCGCCGGAGACCGGTAAGTCAGGCCCCCGGCTACACCCTTCGCTGGGGCACTCGATGCAAGGTGGTGGTCGCTTGGGCTTCCGTGAGGACGCGCTGCGAGCTCGACAGGCCGGGTTCGCAGCCGCACTAACCGGTCGCCCAGCGACCGTCTGCCCGTACCGCGGCGTCGAACCGTTGCTGCGTACTGCGTGGGTGCGCGGGTACGTCGCTGCACGACCACCCACCCCATTTAAGTAATCCCCACCTCTGTTCAGGGGCCGCCGACCCGGCGGCCCCTTTTCCATGTCTGAACGAGCCCTGGAGGGCCGCCCCGCCATGCCCGAGCACTACCTCGACGCACCCCTGCCCATCCACCCGCGTACTGGCGAGTCCGCCCTCGGCTTCCGCCGGGACGGCCGCCCGATCTGGCCCGTCAAGGGAGCGTCCGGCGAGGGTGACGGCGCAGCCCCGCCCGCACCGGAGGGCGCACCGGACGGCGGCTCGGCAACGCCGCCCGCACCGCAAGGTGACCCGGCCGCCGCGGAACAGCTCGCCGACGCCACGCAGCGCGCCGAGCAGGCCGCCGCCGAGCGCGACGAGCTGCGCGCCGCCCTTGATGCCGTGACCAAGGCCCTCAACCCGAACGGCGGCGAGGCCGAGCAGGACCCGACCAAGCTCGCCGCTGCCGTCGCCGAGCGCGACCGGCTGCTCGACGAGAACGCCACCGCGCTCCGTTCGGCACGGGTCGAGCTCGCCGTCGCCCGCGCCGCTGCGGACGCCGGAGCACGCGGCGACCGCCTGCTGAACAGCCGCAGCTTTCTTTCGTCCGTCGCCGAACTCGATCCGTCCGACCCAAAGTTCGACGAGCAGCTCGGCGCAGCCATCAAGACCGCGGTAGAGGGCGACCCCGACCTCTACCGCGCCGGCCCGGCCCCAGCCCCCCGCGGCGGCGCCGAATTCCACGGCGCACCGGGCGGCGAACGTCGCCCGGCCACCCTGCACGACGCCATCGCCGCCCGCCTTAACGGCTGACAGTAAGGAGCCCTGACCCATGGCGATTACGCTCGCCGACGCCAAGCTGAACACTTTGGATGATGTCGACCTCAAGGTGATCGACGAGTTCCGCAAGTCCAGTTGGCTGCTCGACAACCTCACCTTCCACGACGCCGTGAACCCCGCTGGTGGCGGCACAACCCTGAGCTACGGATACACGCGGCTTGTCGCTGAACGGCCCGCGCAGTTCCGGCGCCTGAACACGGAATATCCGGTAGCACAGGCGAAGCGGCAGCGGTTCAGCGTCGGTCTTGCCCCACTTGGCGGGAAGTTCCAGATCGACCGAGTCAATGCCAACCAGGGGCCGGCGGCAACGAATGAAGTCTCGTTGCAGATGGATCAGATGATCAAGTCGGCCCGCGCGTTCTTCTCTGACCAGGTCATCAACGGCAAGCGCATCACCACCCCAGACGAGGAGGAAGGTTTCGACGGCCTAGACAAGGCCCTCGTAGGTTCCTCAACCGAGATGGGCGCCGGTGCCTCGCTGAACTGGACCGGTGCGGCTTTCGGTGCGGATGCAGGCAAGGCACACGATGCGCTCGACACCCTCGACGAGTTCCTCTCACTGCTCGACGACACCCCGTCGGCCCTGATCGGCAACAAGAAGACTCTTGCCCGAATCCGCTCCCTTGCCCGTCGGGCCGGCTACTTCGACCGGTCGCGCAACGAGTTCGGGAAGAACGTCGAGTCGTACAACGGAATCGTGCTGGTGGATCTCGGAGAGAAGTCCGGCAGCAACACCCCCGTGATTCCCGTCGAATCCCGCGACGTCGACGGCGCAGGTGCGGGCACCGCGCTCTCGGGACTGTCCGACCTGTACGCCGTGCGGCTCGGCCTCGACGGATTCCACGGTGTTTCCACGCTCGGCGGCACGCTCGTGCGCCAGTGGCTGCCTGACTTCGCCACCGCGGGCGCCGTGAAGGTGGGGGAGGTGGAGCTCGGCCCCGTGGCGGTCGCTCTCAAGGCGACCCGGGCCGCTGCCGTTCTGCGCAACATCAAGGTGCAGTGATGCCCTACAAGGTCACCGCCCCGCACGAGGGCGACGAGCAGATCGGCAACGTCACCTTCGCCGACGGCCGCGCAACCGCGACCGAGCTCGGCGAGGGGATGCTGCTGTACTTCCGGCGCCACGGCTACACCGTCGAGCAGCTCGACGACGATCCACCGGGCACGCCCCCGGACACCGAGCAGGACGGCCCGTCAGGCACCAAGCCGGCGGGCCGTTCTGCTGCCCGCACCAAGAGGGGGTGAGCGTGGCCCGGCAGCCCTACGCCACCCCCGAGCAGCTCTCGATGTGGCTCGGCACCCCCGCTCCGTCGGGTGCCGAGCGGCTGCTCGCCCGAGCGGGCGAGGACATCGACTCGGCGCTGCTCACCGCGATTTACCGGGTCGACGAAGACGGCGACCCGATCGAGCCTCGCGTCGTGGCCGCGCTCGCGGATGCCACGTGCGCGCAGGTCGAGCACTGGCTCGCCACGGGGGACGACGGCACGGGTGCCGGGGGTGTCTGGGACTCGGTCTCGATCGGCCCGGTAAGCCTGTCGGGGCGCAGCCGCACCCCCTCCGCAGCGTCCGGCGTCGAGCTCGCACCGCGCGCCGACCGTGCCCTGCGGCGCGCTGGACTCACCCCGGGGCGGGTGGTCGCGTGGTGAACCTCCCGCTCTTCCTGCTGCGTCACCGCGTGGTCGTCGAGCCCTACCTCGGCGACGGCGCGTACGGGCCGAGGTACGGCGATCCGGTCGCCGACGTACCCGCCCTGGTGGGCGAGTCCGTGCGCATGGTGCGTACCGCTGACCGCGAAGTGACCAGCACCGCGCAGGTGATCGCCGCCGCGGAACTGCACTGTCCCGTCGGATCGCGCATCACGCTGCCGGACGGCCGCACGTCGACCGCGCTCACCGTTTCCCGCCACACCGCCCCGGGGCTGCCGGTGCCCGCTTGCACGGAGGTGATGTGCGGATGAGCCGTGCCCGGCTGCGCTGGACCGGTGACGCCGCCACGGCGGCGATCCGGCAGGCCGCTGCCCGGGGTCTGCTGCTCGCCGGCGAGCACGTGCTCGGCGCGAGCAGGCAGCGCGTCCCGATCAACGAGGGCACCCTCGAACGGTCCGGCGCCGTCTCGGTCGACGAGCAGCAGATGACCGTCGCCGTCTCGTACGACACCCCGTACGCGCGCAGGGTCCACGAGGACATGACCGCCCGGCACGCCCCGGGGCGGTCGGCGAAGTACCTCGAAAGCGTGCTGCCCGAATCGGCCACGACCGTGCAGGCGATCATCGCCGCGCAGGTACGGCGGGCACTCCGCTAAATCGGCTCGGCATCCATCCAGTGGGCGACAAGCTCTTGCCCTTTGCCCGTAAGTCTTACGATCTTCGAGTTCAAGATCCCTTCCTGGAGTGACTGCCACGTATGCGGGGTGTCTTGGAACTCAATCATCCCGTCATCGAGCAGGTTAGAGACGGTCCATGCCATCTCCGAGTAGATGCGGATCGTGCCCGATTGAGGATGTTGATCAGCATGAAGGGCCGGTAGTTGACTCTCCCGTTGACGGGCGTCAACCATCTGCTGACGACGTATGAATGCCTTCAAGAGCTGGCGCTCAGTATCGGTGTATCGATGGTTGAGGACTTCAAGGTTCGCTTTGTACTGGAGCATTGCTTTGCGGTCGATGTCACCCCTGTCAAAGCGCGTGTGGCACGTAGGACAAAGCGCGATGAGGTTGTCGAAGGTGTGATCCCGGACCTTCGCCCACGGGGTGATGTGCGCGAGCTCCACTGGCGTCTGCCTACAGGTGGGGAGCGCGCAGCGATGCCCGGCTTCCACAAGTACCGCCCGTTTAAGTGCGGTTGGAATTTCAGGTCTGCCTTGAACCATGGTGCCGAGCATAGGCACCCCGAAGGACTTCGCACTCTATGAGTTACACCGTCGACCTGCTCGATGGTTTCGCCCGCCTGCTGCACTCCGCCGGCGTCGGCATCTACCGCCCCGACGGCCTGTACGCCCCGGGCGAGACCGCGATCACCATCGCCGCCCTTCCTCCCTCCCCCGACCGTTGCGTCTGCCTGTCCGCCTATCCGGTCGCCGACTCGTCGGTGCTGACCGACACCACGACCGGCGTGCAGGCCCGGACCCGTGCGGGTGCGGACCCGCGCGAGGTCGACGCCCTCGACGACCAGGTGCACGCCGTCTTGCACGCGTCCGGCCCCCACCTCTTCGGGGCCGTGCCGGTGCAGCTCGTCTTTCGCGTCTCGGCCGCCTCGATCGGCGCGGACGCCTCGGGCCGCTGGGAGCGGACCAGCAACTACTACGCCCGCGCCCACCGGGCGCACCCGAACCTCGAATAGGAGGCGCCTTGAGCACCCCGACGCCGCCGGCCGAGACGATCACCGCGCTTGCCCGCCGCTACCGCCTTGAGATCGACATGGGCACTACGCCGGGCACCCCGATTTGGTCGCTCATACCCGGAGTCACTGAGTTCGCCCCGAAGATCGAACCGACGCAGCAGGAAGTCACGACGTACGACGCCGAGGGGTGGGTCGAGCAGGCCGTGACCATGCTCGCGTGGTCCGTCGAGGCGACGATCGCCCACCGCGCGCACCCGATCACCGGCAAGTTCAACGCCGCGCAAGAGACCCTGCGCAAGGCCGCCCGTACGTTCGGAGCGAAGAGCTACGTCTCGGTCCGCTACTACGACCGCAACGGCGCCGACGACGCGCAGCAGGGCCTCGCACTGGTGACGTGGGAGCCGGACGGGGGCGGCCCCGACGAGGTCGACACCATCAAGGTCACGCTTACCGGGTCCGGCCCGCTGACCGAGATAGCCAACCCCGCAGCCGCAGGCGGGACGTTCTCCAAGATGTCGAAGGAGGGCGAGGCGTAGTGGCGTTCAAGGCCCTCGGCGAGCTCCTCGGCGAGTCTCTGTCCCTTCCGCGCGGCGACACTCTGTACGTGGTCACCGCCCCGTCCGCCGAGGTAGGTCTGCGGACGCAGGCGCTGATCAACGCCGCCGCCGTCGCCGCCGACGGCGGGGCGGTCGACGAGCAGGTGCTCGGCGACGCCGCCGAGCGCGACCTCTACCGCGATGTCCTCGGCGACGCGCACGACCGTATGGTCGCCGACGGCGTCCCGTGGCCCTATCTGAAGCACTGCGCGCTCACGGCGATGGTGTGGATCGCGCAGGACAAGACCGCCGCCGAACGATTCTGGAACGCGGGCGGCGACCCTTCTCGACTGGCCCCGAACCGAGCAGCTCGACGCAGCCGATCGGATGCGGCGAGCTCGACCCCGAGTCGGGGCTCTTCGAGTGGTACGAGTACCCGCAAGGGCACCACCCGAGCCAAGTCAAAGGGCAAGCGAAAGACCTGACTTGGGCCCGGATTCTCGACGAGTGGGAGCTCGTCGAGGCTGATCTGCACGAGGTCTACGGCATCGACGTAGGCACTCCCGGTCTGCTGCAACAACGCTCCTGGCGATGGCTGCGCGTGCGCGTCCTCGCCCTGCTCTCGGCCGAGTCCCGCCTCACCCGCGTGCTCACCCCTCCGCCCGACTCCCCTCCCCCGGGAGGTCAGACCGCCCGGAGGTGATGAGCCATGGCCCTCATGGTCGGCGAGCTCGCCGCGACAGTCGTCATCGACGACTCGCGCACGGGCGCGGGCATGAACCGCGCCCGCGCCACCGTGCAGGCGGGCGGCGACCAGATCGCCGCCACCGCCGACCGGGCAGGGCAGCAGGCTGGCGACAGCCTCGGCGACGGCGTCGCGGACGGCGCGGCCGAGGGCGGCGAGCGCGCCTCGCGCGGCATGGGCACCGCGCTGAAAGGTTTCGCCGCAATGGCGATCGGCGCGGGCATCGGCGCCGCGCTCCTGGCGGGTGTCGGGCAGGCCCTCGACCAGGGCAAGATCCCCGGCCAGTTGCAGGCGCAGCTCGGCACGACCGGACCGGTCGCAGCGAAGTACGGCCGAGTCGCTGGCGACCTGTACGCGGGGGCGATCGTCGACTCGGTGCAGACCGGTGCCGACGTCATCAAGGGCATCGCTCAAAACGGGCTGCTGCCCCCGGAGGCGACCAACGCGCAGATCCAGACCATGAGTCGGCGCGTCGCCGATACCGCCGGCCTCATGGGCGAGGACGTCGGCAAGGTCAGCCGCGCCGTGGGCGTCATGCTCAAGTCGGGCATAGCCAAGTCGGCCGACGAGGCGATGAACGTCCTCGTCAAGGGCACTCAGCGGGGCGCGAATTCCGCCGAGGATCTCCTCGACACCTTCTCTGAATACCCGACGCAGTTCCGGGATTTGGGGCTCGACGCGCAGACCGCAATGGGCCTCATGCAACAGGGGTTGCAGGGCGGCGCGCGCGATGCGGACACCGTCGCGGACGGCTTGAAGGAATTCGCCATCCGCAGCAAGGACATGTCCGAGGGGGCCGTCGAGGCGTTCAAGGCCATCGGGCTCAACGCCGGTCAGATGGCGAAAGTCTTCACGGACGGCGGACCGAAAGCAGCGACCGCACTCGATACCGTCCTCGACCGGCTGCGCAATATCGAGGACCCGGCAAAGCGGAATGCGGTTGCCGTTGGGCTCTTCGGAACTAAGGCCGAGGACTTGCAGGCCGCCTTGTTCAAGATGGACCCGAGCTCGGCGGTAAGCGCCCTCGGGAGCGTTAAGGGTGCGGTCGACGGCGCGGGAAACGCGATGCGCGACAACGCCGCGACGAAATTCGAGATCTTCAAACGGGCGGCGATTCAGGGTGTCGTCGAGCTGCTTGGTACGTACGTCATTCCGGCCCTGATGAAGGGTGCCGAGTGGGTCGGCAGTCTCGGCTCGGCGTTCGCTACCGCGGGCGCGTTCATCTCCCAGCACTCGACCGTTTTCTCGATCGTCGCGGGGGTCATCGGCGCGATTCTCCTTCCGACGTTGATCGTCCTCGCCGTGCAGGCAGGGACGACCGCCGTCGCGGTGGTCGCGAGCTGGATCGCGCAGGGAACAGCCGGAACGGCAGCCGGCGCGCGATTCCTCGCCACCAACGCGATCATCCTCGCCGGGTGGATCGCGCAGGGAGTCGGCGCGGGAGCCGCTGCGGCGCGCGTCGTTGCGGCATGGGTCCTCATGGGCGTGCAGTCCATGATCCAGGGCGCGCGGATGGCCGCTGCCTGGGTCCTCGCGATGGGCCCGGTCGGCTGGATCATCGCCGCCGTCATCGCCCTGGTCGCGCTCATTGTCTCGAACTGGGATGCGATCGTCTCGGCGACGCGCACCGCTTGGGATTGGGTGTGGAGCAAGATCAAGGGAGTGGGAAAATTCCTGCTCGACTTGTTCCTGAATTTCACCCTCGTCGGCATCATTATCAAGCACTGGGATTCCATCAAGGCCGGAACGCAGCGCGCTTGGGATGCAGTCGTGAACTGGGTGAAGGGCGTCCCCGGGGCGATCGTCCGTTTTTTTCTGAACTGGACCCTCGTCGGCTTGATCATCAAGCACTGGGATTCCATCAAAACTGGCGTGGCCCGTAAGGGACTTGAGCTGATCGCGTGGGTGCGCGGACTGCCCGCGACCATCGGACGCGCGATAGGAAATCTGGGACGGCTCTTGTACGACAAGGGCCTCGACGTCGTGCGCGGCTTGTGGAACGGCATTAAGTCCATGGGCGCTTGGCTCGGTCGGCAGCTCGTCAGCTTCGCAAAGAACATGATTCCGGGGCCGATCGCCTCGGCGCTCGGCATCAAAAGCCCCTCGCGCCTTATGCGCGACAAGATCGGCAAGTTCATTCCGGCGGGAATCGTCGAGGGCATCAAGGCAGGGTCCCCCGCGCTCGACCGGACGATGCGCCGACTCATACCCACCCCGGCCGCACCGCAGTTCGCCGCCGCCGGAACACCCGGCAACTCGGCTGCGTCCGGCGGGGGTTGGGGCGGGTCGGTGCACATCGAGAACTGGCACGCGGGCAGCGCGAGCGCGGACCAGACCGCTGCCGCGCTCGCCTGGCACGCCAAGGGCAGGGGGTGACGATGGCCGGCGACCTCGTCACCAGCCCCGGGCATGTCCAGTTCGGCGGCCTGCTGCTCGGCCCCTCTACCCCCTTCCGCTGGTCAAGGCTTGCCGGGTGGGAGGACACCGCCGGGACCGACTCCGGGAACGTCAACCGTGCGGACGGACACGGCGCCTACCCCGGGCACCTGCTCGCGCAGGTCCGAACGGTCACTCTCGACGGCGTCGTGCTGCGCACCGAGCCGGGACGGATGAGCGCAGCCGTAAGGGAGTTGAAGGCCGGAACGGCGCTGCGCGATGACGAGCAGCCTCTCGTCATCAAGCTGGACGACGAGCCGCCGCTGCTCTCCTGGGCGCGCTGTCTGCGCAGCGCGATACCGGTCGCCGCCGGCGGTTACGCCGTGGGCGTCGTCACGGACGGCGCCTTGCAGTTCGAGGCGACCGACCCCCGCAGGTACAGCCTGATCGAGCAGCAGGCCGAGGCCCGCCTGCCGGTGGCCGAGCCGGGTCTCGACTGGCACCTCGACCCTGGCCCCGAACGGCTCACCTATCCGCTGGAGTTCGGGGCCCCAGGAAGCACGGGAACGGTCGTCGCCGTCAACGGTGGTGACGCCCTCGCGCACCCCCTGATCACGTTCCGGGGACCGGTCGCGCTGCCCTCCGTGATGAACCTCGCCACGGGTGAGGCGATCGAGTACGACATCGAGCTCGCCCCCGACGACGTGCTGCTCGTCGACACCGCCGCGGGAACCGTGACGCTCAACGGTTCCGCGTCGCGCCTCTACACCGCGACCGCCCGCTCGGTGCCCGAGCAGCTTTTCCACCTCGCCCCCGGTACGGCCTCGCTCGCGTTCCGCGCGGCCCCGGGGTCGGCCGATCCGCGCGCCGCCTGCTCCCTGCGGTGGCGCTCGGCCTACTGGTAAAGGAGGCGCCGCGTGACTGTGCGCGCCGCATGGCTGCTGCCCACCGGCCAGACACGGGAAGACACCCGCCTCGCCCCGACCGGGGTCATGGTGCCCGACTCGGCGATGACCAGCCGATCCGGGGTGATCGCCGGCGGGAACCCCCTGAACGCGAACGGCGTCGCCGCGATGCAGGTACAGGTCGCCACCGGCCGCGCCCTGGTGCAGGGAACCGCCGCCCAAGGCGCCTACCCGGTCGCCGTGACATCGCCCGAGACGCTCACGCTCTCCGACGGGAACGCGCAGTACGCCCGTATCGACTCGGTCGTACTGCGCGTCCTCGACGGCCTGTACGACACGAACGAGCAAACCCTCGCCCGCGTCGAAATCGTGCAGGGGGAGCCGCTCGCCACTCCGGCACCGCCGAACCTTCCGCCCGCCTCGCTGCGGCTGTGGGACATCACCGTTCCGGCGGGAGTCTCCGCCGGTACCGGCGGCATCACCTGGGGGTCCGCGCTCGCTGACCGCCGCCACTACACAGCCTCGTACGGCGGGATCATCCCCCGGGGCTGGGGCGCCTCGTACGCCGGAAGCTACCCCGGGCAATACCGCGACAACGGGGCCGGACTCGACCGGTGGGACGGAGCCGCGTGGCAGCCGCTCGACGTGTCGGTCGGCTGGACCTCGGTCACCCTCGCCTCGGGCTACACCAACGCCGGCAACGCGCAGGGAACCGTGCGGTACCGGCGGCTGATGATCGCAGGGGTACCTCACGTGCAGTGGCGCGGCGGCGTCTCCTGGGCGGCGTCCGGCAACCCGCCGAACTCCACGTACCCGCTCGCCGGCCCCGTTCCCGCAGCTTGTCGGCCCGCTTCCCTCGTCTCCGTGCCGATCGCTGCCGGTGGCGTCGACATCAAGGCGGACTTTCAGACCGGCGGACTGCTGAAACTGATCGTGAGTCCCGGACTGACGACATGGGCCTCGCTGCACGGCGTGCTCTACCCGCTCGACGCCTGACGGGGGGGTGCCGTTGTCCGCCTCGACGTACCGCGCAGTCCTCTGCGATCTGCGCAGCGACCAAGTCCTCGACGTGCTGCCGCTCACCGAGCTTTCCCTCGACGACTACATAGGGAAGATCGGTTCCGCAACCGCGACCGTTCCCCTGCCGAACCGCAGCATCGCTGCCCGTGCCCGCGCCGCTGTCGAACCGGGGCGAACTGCCCTGTGGATCGAGCGTGGCCGCGAAATCTGGTGGGGCGGCATCCTGTGGACCGCGAACCTCACCGGAGACGAGCGAGGCCGCCTCGGCCTACAGGTGCAGGCCGCCGGGTGGGCGAGCTACCTCGACCACCGCAGCGTCTTCCACACCCAAGAGGCCAAGCAGACAGACCAGTACGACATCGTGCGCGGCTTGATCGCGTACGCGCAGGACACCGAGGGCGGCGACATCAGCATCGAGTACGACGCCGAGCCTTCCGGGGTCCTGCGCGACCGCACGTACCGCCGTTACGACCAGCCGCGGATCCGGGAACTCATCGACCAACTCGGCGCTGTAGAGGGCGGGTTCGAGTGGCGGATCATGAGCTTCCGCGACCCGGGCAGCGGCCGGCGCATCAAGCGGCTGCAACTCGGCTCGCCCGTCATCAAGGCCGGTACGAGCGAGGTCGTGCTCGACCGCCCGGGGCCGGTCCTTTCCTACGGGTGGCCGGTCGATGCCACCGTGCAGGCCACGGCGTGGCAGACGCGCGGCGCCACCGACAACCGCAACCAAGCTGCCGAAAGCCTGCCGTTGCTGTCCGAGCTGCTCGTCGACCGGCCCGGCATCGCCGCCGGGTGGCCGCGCCTCGACGGAACCTCGGACCACTCCACCGTGACCGAGCAGCGCACCCTCGACGCGCACGCCCGAGCCGACCTCGCCGCCGCACGCCGCCCGCAGACGATTCCCGAGGTGACCGTCGCCCTCGGCCGCATCGCCCTTTCCCCCGCCCTGCTCGGCGCGACGATCCGCCTGCGCATCCGCGACGACTGGTTCGCCGAGGGCCTCGACGAGCGCTACCGCGTGGTCGGCATCGCCATTTCACCGCCGCTCCGGGGCCGCCCCGAAACCGCCCGACTCTTCTTGGAGGCCGCCTGAATGGCAGCGATCCCGCTCGACCTGCTCGACCGCCTCCGGGCCGTTGAGCAGCAGGTGCGACAGCTCACCGGGCGTGCACAGATGCGCCCCGCCCTCGACCAGGTCCTGCACGGCGATGTGACCGTCGGCGAGGGAGGCAGATTGCTGGTTCAAGATCCGGACGGAACCAACATCCTTGAGACCGGCCAGGCTGCGGCCGGCGACTGGTTCCTGCGGCTGCGAAGGGACAACGGCTCGACCGCGCTCGGTGTCGGCGCCAACACCTACACGGGTGACGAGACAAAGCAGATGGTGCGCATGTTCAGCCGCAGCGGCCAGGCCATCGCCATGGATGACTACTACGCCGACGAGTACCTCGGCCGTCCGTCCATCCCCATCCCTTGGCAGCCCACCGAGACCACCACCAGCAACTCGACCGCCCCCGTCACGGCATGGGTGGCCGTAGGTCTGGTGCAGTGCGCGGTCTTCTACGTCTCCACCGAAATTTGGTGCCCGGCGAATTCGACAGTGACCGTTGACCTCGAATGTCGGCTGCCCGGAACCGGGTGGGAATCCTGGGCCACGTGGAACATCACCGCAGCAGCGGCCGGGCGCTGGGAAGGCCACGACGTGTCCCGCCCCATGCACGGCATCCGGTATTTCACCTACGCGATGTGGCGACTGCGGCACCACGTCAGCAAGGGGACAGGGTCCACCACCATGCAGGTGTGGGGCGGCTACCAGCGCAACACCGTTGCAGCCAATGAAACCCCCGATCCTCCCACCGCAGCCGCTCCCGCCGCCCTCGCCGAGGCCGAGCCGCGGCTGGCTGCGCGCCTCGCTCCCTCCGCCGCCGAGGCCGAGCCGGGGCTGCGCACCATCGACGACTAAGGAGGCGTCGCCCTGCTCCCCGAATCCATCCCCACCGTGACCGTCTCCGGGCGCTTCCTCACCCCGGACGGCCACCCCCTCTCCGGGTCCGTCACGTTCCGCGCACCCGCCCAGATCACATTTCCCGCCGCTGACGTCATCCTCGGCGGCCCGGTCGTCGCCCAGCTCGACGCGCAGGGCCAGATATCGGCGACCCTCCCCGCCACCGACTCCGGCGGCATGGACCCGAGCGGATGGTCGTACACCGTCGCCGAGCAGCTCGTCGGTATCCCCACCGGCCGCACGTACCAACTGCTGCTGCCCAAGGCGCGGCCGGTCGTCGACCTCGCCGATGCCGCGCCGACCGATCCCACGAAACCGAACTACGTCGGCGTCATCGGACCCCCGGGGCCGCGCGGCGAGCGCGGACAGTCCGCGTACGAGGTCGCCGTCGCCGGCGGATACGTCGGCACCTCGGTTGCCTGGCTCGCGTCCCTCGTCGGACCGCGCGGCGCGACCGGTGCAACCGGAACGCAGGGGGCGCCGGGCACGCCCGGAAAGGACGGCGCTCCCGGCGCTCCTGGCAGCCCCGGGGTGGTGCAGTCCGTGAACGGCAAGAGCGTGGCTGCGGTCGTCCTGGCCGCTGCGGACGTCGGTGCCCTGCCTGCGGACGGGAAGGTGGGCGGGAATCTGTTCCTCTCGACCCCGGTCGTCGATTACCGCGGACTCTCCTTCCAGACCAACGGCCTGAATCGCTGGGTCTACCAAGTCGACGCCGCCGTGGAAGGGCCGGGCGACACCGGGTCGAACTTCGAGCTCGCGGCGTGGTCGAACCTCGGCACGTGGAAATCGACCGTCCTCTACGGGGACCGGTCCACGGGGAACCTCGCGATCGGCAGCAACGTGCTTGCGGCGGGCGCGAAGGTCACCGTTTCCGGCGCCCTCGCTCTGCGCAACGTCACCGCCGTTCCGGCAGCCGTGGCAGGCGCCGTTGTCCTGTACGCCGAGGGCGGGCAGCTCAAGGCAGTCACGGCCGCAGGCGCCCGCGTCACCCTCGCCTGATCCCACCCCGAACTCTTCGCCCCGTCCGGCATCCCGGACGGGGCTTCCGTACCCGAAGGAAGGTCCACACATGGCAACCCCTCTCACCGCAGACCGCTTCCTCGCCGCACTGCGCGGCGAGCAGCTCGACGTCGTCGAGGTCGGCACCTGGAGAACACACAACCGGCAGGGCCACGGCGCATGGGGCCCGATGCACGGCGTGATGATCCACCACACCGTGACCGAGGGCACTGGCAACTCGGTACGGCTGTGCCGCGACGGACACAGCACCCTGCCCGGTCCGCTCTGTCACGGCGTCATCGACAAGGCCGGCCGTATCCACCTCGTCGGTTACGGCCGCGCGAATCACGCGGGCCTCGGCGACGACGACGTGCTGCGCGCCGTCCTCGCCGAGCAGCCGCTGCCGGCCGACAACGAGGCCAACACTGACGGGAATTCGAGGTTCTATGGGTTCGAGTGCATCAACCTCGGCGACAACCGCGACCCGTGGCCCGAGCAGCAGGTCGAGGCGACTGCCCGCGCAGCCGCCGCACTGTGCCGTGCGCACGGGTGGGGCGCCCGCTCGGTCATCGGCCACTCGGAGTGGCAGCCCGGCAAGGTTGACCCGCGCGGGCCGATCGGCAGGACCGGCGGCCCCGCGCTCACCATGGACCGGATCCGTACCCGGGTTGCCGAGCTGCTCACCGCCAAGCCGAGCAAGCCCTCGCCGCCGCCGACCAGGCCGACGCCGCCGTACGCACCGCCGCCGTTCCCGATCGGCCTCGCCCCGGGCAAGGCCACCCCGTCGGCACGGACCTTGCAGCGCGCTCTCAAGGCCGCCGGGTTCATGCCCAAGACCATCGCCGAGGCGGACACCTACGGTCCCGCCACGCAGGCAGCGGTCGGCCGCTTCCACAACGTCCACCCCGCTTACCGGGCGATCGGCAAGGCGTACGACCCGGCGATCGGCACACGCGGATGGGCGGCTCTGCACCGCCTCGCCTACGGCAAGTAGTTCCCCACCACCCCTTACAGATGGAGAGTTCCCCATGACTGACGCGTCCCGCCGCACCGTACGAACCCTCGTGCAGACCGCCCTCGCCCTCGCGGCCGGCCTGCCGCTCATCCTCGAAGCCTCGGGCATCCCGCAGACCGCCGCAGGTGTCGGCGTCGCGCTCGCCGTCGCGGGCGGCATCACCCGCGTGATGCGGCTGCCGGTCGTCGAGAGCCTGCTGCCTGCATGGCTGCGAGCCGAGCCGACCGCCGACGACGAACTGCTGCTCGCCCTTCGCCGGAAGGACACCGCCGAGTGACCACTGCCGCTCCGACCGGCGTTGCCGAGGTCGACGTCGTCGTGCTCTGGTGCGGGGCGATCGTCGCGACGGCCGGTGCACTCGCCGTTGTCTGGCGCGCGGTCCGGCCCCTTCGCCAACTCGCGCGGCGCGTCGAGGACTTCGTCGACGACTGGCAGGGCACCGAGGCACGGCCCGGCGTTCCCGCCCGCCTCGGCGTCATGAGCCGCCTCGGTGCCATCGAGCAGCAGCTCGACGCCGTCGAGCACGAACTGCACCCCAACAGCGGCAGCAGCCTGCGCGACGCCGTCGACCGAGTCGACCACCGCACCGCCCAACTCGCCGACGACAACCCCAACGCATGACGCAGCACGCCCCCGGTACCGGCC
>NZ_JBSGZD010000194.1:0-14881 GCF_053610825.1 Streptomyces sp. NPDC054863
GGGGCGTTCCGCGCCCCGGACCGGCTCCGCTCCCGCCGCCCCACCCCGGCGGCCCCCACCCCGCCGCCTCCATCTCCGCAGAGGAGCCCCCGTGCGTGTACTGCTGGTCAACATGCCCTGGTCGCCCATCGACCTTCCGTCGCTCGCCCTGGGGATACTCAAACGCAGCGTCGACGAGCGGGTGCCCGGTGCGTCGGCGTCCGTACTGCACGCCAACCTGGAGTTCACCGACTGGATCACCGCACGCACCGAGTTCACCGCCGAGGACTACGAGTACTACGCGCTGTCCTCGTACTTCATGGGCTGCGGCGACTGGGTGTTCTCCTCCGCCCTGTACGACGACCCCGCCTGGCGGCAGGCGGAATTCACCCGGACCATGCGGACCCGGCTGAACAAGGCCCGGATGAAGATGTCCCACGAACTGCACGCAGTGGTACCGGAGTTCGTCGACGAGATGGCCCGGCGCATCGTCGCGGAGGAGCCCGACGTCGTCGGCTTCACCTCCACCTTCCAGCAGAACACCGCCGCCCTCGCCGCCGCCAAGCACGTCAAACGGCTCGCCCCGCACATCAGGACGGTCATCGGCGGCGCCAACTGCGACGCCGAGCAGGGCGCGGCCCTGCACCGCAACTTCCCCTTCGTGGACTTCGTCGTACGGGGCGAGGGCGAGGCCGCCTTCCCGCAGCTGCTCACCGCGCTCGACGCGGGCGACGACCTGAGCACGGTCTCCGGACTGTGCCGCCGTACGGACGACGGGACGTCCGTCGCCAACGCCATGGCCACCAGCCCGCTGCCGCCCGCCACCATCCTGCCGCCCGACTACAGCGGCTACTTCGAGCGCCTCGCCGCCTCCGTCGCCCGCAACTGGGTCGAGCCCAAACTCGTCGTCGAGGGTGCGCGCGGCTGCTGGTGGGGCGAGAAGCACCACTGCACGTTCTGCGGACTCAACGGCTCCTTCATGCAGTTCCGCAGCAAGAGCCCCGACGTGTTCTACGACGAGATCATGGACCTGGCACGCAGGCACAAGGTCCTCGACATGTACGTCGTCGACAACATTCTCGACATGGGCTACCTCAACACCGTGCTGCCCCGCATCATCGACAGCGGCTACGACCTGCGCCTGCACATCGAGATCAAGGCCAACATGCGCCGCAGCCAGCTGCGCACCCTCTCCGACGCGGGCCTCATCTACGTCCAGCCCGGCATCGAGAGCCTCAACAACCGGGTGCTCGACCTGATGGACAAGGGCGTCAGCGGCTGCCAGAACGTCCGCATGCTGCGCGACGGAGCCGAAACCGGCCTCTCCGTCTCCTGGAACTACCTCCACGGCTTCCCCGGCGAGAGCGCGGACGACTACGAAGGCGTCATCGGCCAGCTTGCCGCACTCGAACACCTCGACCCGCCCGTCGACCTCTCCGCCCGCATCGCCATCGAACGCTTCAGCCCCTACTTCAACCGCCCCGAACTCGGCTTCGACGGACTGCGCCCCGAGGCCCACTACCGCTTCACCTACGACCTCCCCGAAGAGGAGCTCTACGACCTCGCGTACGTCTTCGAGGCCCCTGAGCGCGGCATCACCGAACCCACCGTCTCCGCACTCAACGACGCCCTCGCCCTGTGGAAGAAGCACCACGCCGACTCCCGCCTCACCCACACCGACCTCGGGAACCGGATCGTCCTGGTCAGCAGGCGGCGCGCCTTCCCCTGGCGTACGAAGGAACTCACCGACCCCTTCGAGCTCGCCCTCTTCCGCCTCCTCGACCAACCCCACGCGCCCGCCGCCCTGTTGCGCAAGGCGACCGCCAGGGTGCCGGGACACGCCCGCACCGAGGCCGACATCGAGGCGCTGCTCACCGAATGGGTGGGGGAGGGGCTGGTGTTCACCGACGCAGGACAGTACGTCCACCTCGCCCCGGCAGCCGTCAACGAGGACCTCCTCCGGCTGGACTTCATGCGTCACATGCATGCCGCGGGCGCACCGGACCACGGCACGGGCCCGAGCACGGGGATCACCGACGCCGGAGCCGCTGCGGGTGCCGCTACGGGGGCTGCTGCGGATCCCGCTGCGAACGCCGCGCCAGGCCGGGCCCCCGTACCGGCTTGATCCCCGCGCCGGCCAGGCTCCCGTACCGGCCTGATCCTCGTACCGGCTTGATCCCTGTGCCGGCCTGATCCCCGTACCGGCTTGATCCCCGCCCCGCCGCCTTCACATGCCCCGCCCCGGCTCTGCCCCGTACCCCTCCCCGCCGCCTCCCCGCCCCCCCCCGCCCGACGACACGCAAGGACCCCAGCCATGGACTCAGCCCTCGCCACCGCCGAGGACACCGCCCCCCTGAGCGTCACCGCCTGGCGCGACTACGACGAGGCCGCCTGCGCGCTGCCCGGCATGTTCCTGGGAGACCTCCCGCTCACCGGGCCCGTGGCCGAGGAGAGCGGCCGGCTCTGGGACCTCGGTGCCCGCCGGGTCGCCCTGGCCGACGCCGTCGACCTCACCGCGACCGGGGACCTCGCCGCGGCCCGCCGCACCGTACGGGCGCTCAGCCTGGTCCGCGACCTCACCGCCCGCGCCGTACTCGTCGAATGGGACCTCCTGCTGGATCCGGCCCGCCCGCAGGACCCGCGCGTCCTCAGCCACCTCCAGCCGCCGCGCACCCTGCACGGCACACCCGACGCGGACACCGCGCTCGCCACCTGGCGGAGCGGCCACTACCTGGGCAAGTGCCTGTGGCGCAACGGCCCCGGCTTCTTCCAGATCCGCGACCGCCGCTGGGGCAACCTCCAGCGCTTCACGGCCGATGAACCGCACTACAGGACCGCAGTCGACGCGCTCGCCTACGGGGCCCTGCCGGAGTCGGTGCCCAAGGACGCCCTGGACGACTTCACCGAGGAGAACCTCGTCCTGCGCCTCGGCCCGCTGGCCTGGTGGGTTCCGTACCGGGTGAGCAGGTGGACCCAGGAGGCGATGGCGATCTGACCCGCCGGGGGAAGGCGCGGCGGTACGGACCGTTCACCGGGGGACGAGCCGGACCGTTGCGCCCGAGCTGAAGAGGGAGTCGTGCAGCTCCAGTTGTACGGGGCGGGCATTGCCCGGGATGTCGAACACGACGATGCCCTCGACGGTGTTGCCGGGGTTGATCTGGTTGTAGAACGACCGGCTGTTCTCCAGGAAGATCGCTGCCCCGGTGTCGGCGCTGTGCTCGTTGCCCCTGGAGTCGATCATCTTCTGGTCGGAGCCGTCGAAGTACTGCGCCCTGTCACCGATGTTCTTCACGGTCATGTGGACCAGGAGATACCGGCCTTGTGCATCGGTCCCGAACTCGCCGCCCAGGTGCTTGCCGCCCGGCTCGATCTTCATGATCGTGAACTCGAACTTCCCGTCCCGGACCGGCTCTCCGGGCCCGGGCGTCGGGTCCTGCCGGGGTGCGTCCTGCCGGGTCTCTCCGAGCGGCACCGCGGCCGTCCCCGATCCAGCCGGCCGACCACCGTCGCCGGAACTGCTCAGGACCCCGGCCACCACGATGACGCTGAGTATCGCCAGCAGTACGGTCAGCACCTTGTGGCGGGCGAACCAGCCCCTGCCCGAGGGCATGCCGGGTGGGGGCACGGGACGGCGAGGATTCCACTGAGGCACTGGTTGCGCGCACATGGCAGCTTCCGAACGTCCGGGATCCCGCAGAGCGGGACCCGCATCTCCATTGTCACACCACGCAGCACGGACGTCTCTGTGGTCAAGCGCCGTGACGGCACGGTGACGGGTGCGGCGGACCATGGCGTCCATGTACGCCCGGGAGAAGTCGAGCAGGACGAGCAAGTCGAACGACCGGACAGCGCCCGGCGACTCCGCACCGAAGACCGTGCAGGCGGCGCACGTTCCGCACGGGCTCGTGCAACGCTGCGGTGACCTTCCGTCGCCCGGCCGACCGCTCGATCCGGACACGTCGCGACACATGGGCGCACGCTTCGGATTCGACTTCTCCCGTGTCCGCGTCCACCTGGACGGCCAGGCGTCCGCGTCCACCCGCGCCCTCGGCGCCCGGGCGTTCACCGTCGGCTCGGACATCGCTTTCGCGCCGGGCCACTACCGCCCCGCCTCGGCGAGCGGCACTCGGCTCCTCGCTCACGAACTCACCCACGTCGTCCAGCAATCGGGCCTCCCTCCCGGCCGTGGACAGCCGATGGCCTGCCTCCGCGTGAGCGATGCCGACGACGACGCGGAACGGGAGGCGAGGGCAGTCGCCTCGACGATCGCGCTACCGGGTCCTGCGACACGGCTGACGGTGACGCCCCGTGCCGTACACGGGCCGATGCTGCAGCGGGAGATCACCGAGGACAGTGTCAACGCGAGGAACGGAGACTTCTATTCGAACAGACGCAGTCCTGGCGCGATGCGATTCCCTTCGCCCCGCCGAGTTCGATGTACGCGGGAGAGGACCTCCCTTCGAACCTCATCGGCTTCTACCGGGCGGCACGCGGATTCGGCATCGACGAGGTCAGGTCGCTCTGCGGGGCGTGGGACAGACAACGCTCCCTGGACAAGCTGAACGGATACGTATTCGCCGCCAACCCCGCATTCCAGCCCGGTCGCCTGCCGCCCGGCGGTGCCTGGCCCACCGAATTCCAGACGATCGTCCCGGCGCCTTTCGACAGTGAGGCGTACAGGATCGTGCGCCTGCGCGTGCAGGTGCCGATCGGGGGCGTCGACCGCAACTGTTCCATTGATCCCGCGACGAATTCGGTGAAATGCCCGTGACGGAGTGCCCTCTCTTGAGTGCGACGCCATTGATGTCCAGGTGGAGGTCATGGCCCGTCCCGCTCAGGGGGGACCCGGGCTGTTCGTGTACGTCTGCGGGAGGGGTCAGCCGGGACGGTCCCCGAGTTCGTGCAGCTGGTCGCGGCAGTACTTGGCCCACTCCTGGGCGCCGATGGACTCGTAGCTGGCGAGCGCCTGAAGAAAGCACCGGCGAGCTGCGTCGTACTCGCCCTGGGCGCGGTGGGTGTCGGCGAGGCCGGTGAGGGCGTTGGCCTGGCCGAGGCCGTCTCCGGTGTCTTCGGCAAGCTCCAGTGCCTGCCGGCAGAGCGCTGCGGCTGTGTCGTGCTCGTCCCGGAGGCGGTGGGTGGCGGCGAGCCCGGTGAGGGCGTTGGTCCGGCCGCGGGGGTCGCCGCTGCCTTGGGCCAGCTCCAGTGCCTGCTGGTACAGTGCTGCGGCTGTGTCGTGCTCGTCCCGGAGGCGGTGGGTGGCGGCGAGCCCGGTGAGGGCGTACGTCTGGCCGCGGGGGTCGCCGGTGTTTTTCGCCAGGTCCAGTGCCTGCCCGTAGAGTCCGACAGCCGTGTCGTGCACGCCCTGGAGGCGGTGGGTGTCGGCGAGGCCGGTGAGGGCGTACGTCTGGCCGCGGGGATTGTCGGTGGCTTTCGCCAGGTCCAGTGCCTGCTGGTACAGTGCTGCGGCTGTGTCGTGCTCGCCCTGGAGACGGTGGGTGGCGGCGAGCCCGGTGAGGGCGTACGTCTGGCCGCGGGGATTGTCGGTGGCTTTCGCCAGGTCCAGTGCCTGCTGGTACAGCGCTGCGGCTGTGTCGTGCTCGTCCCGGAGGCGGTGGGTGTGGGCGAGGCCGGTGAGGGCGTTGGTCCGGCCTTGGGTGTCGCCGGTGCTTTGGGCCAGCTCCAGCGCCTGCCGGCACAACCCGACAGCTGTGTCGTGACGGCCGTCGTAGCGCAGCCAGCGGGCGCATTCCATGGCCAGTCGGTTCGCCCTGTCCCAGCGGTCGGTCATGGCCCCCGCCGAGGCCGCCTCCAGCTCGTCGGAGTGCGAACGCAGCCACGCCAGTGCCTCCTGCGGTCCGTCGAAGGAGGCTCGTGCCGTCGACGCCACACGGCGGGGTGTTCGACCGGCGAGGGGCAGCAGCGCCGCGCT
This sequence comes from Streptomyces sp. NPDC054863, assembly GCF_053610825.1. Taxonomy (NCBI): domain Bacteria; kingdom Bacillati; phylum Actinomycetota; class Actinomycetes; order Kitasatosporales; family Streptomycetaceae; genus Streptomyces; species Streptomyces sp. NPDC054863. The sequence continues at coordinate 5,909 of NZ_JBSGZD010000194.1, forward strand.
GAGGTGTGTCAGGAGGTGGCCGTACAGCCGCTCACGGGCTGCCGTCCGATCCATGACGGCATCCACAGCGGTCGCCCGCCTCGCCTGGTTCAGGAACAGGTCGTGAAACGCCGCCTGCCCATCCGGGCCGCGCTGCAGCAGGTGCACGTCCACAAGGTCGCCAAGACGCAGCGCCGCCGCCCCTGGCGAGAGGCCCGCCATCGCGGCGATGGAGTCCTTCGGATAGGTGCGTCCCGGATGCCAGGCGCAGTGCCGCACCACCGTGCGCAGATGCTCGGGCAAGGGTGCGTAGGAGGTGCGGAAGGCGCGACGGATCGCCTCGTCCGCCGTGGGGAGTTCGGCGAAGGGCCCGCCATCCGCGTCATCGCCGTCGGTCATGGCGGACAGCACGTCCGCTGGATCGGCGTGCCGCAACTTCGCTCCGGCCGGCCGCAGGGCCAGGGGGAGGTGGCGGCATTGGCGTGCCAGCGCGGTGAGTTGGCCGTCATCGATCGTGTCCGGACGAAGCCCGCTCATCTCCCGCAGAAGCCGCACCGCCGACTCCTCGTCGAGCTCGCCCAGCGGGATCCTGCGGTGCTGGGCGACGGGGAAGTCCTGGTTGCGGCTGGAGATCAGGCACAGGCAGTGGGCTTCCGGGCCCGGGAAGAGAGGGACGACGAGGTCGGCGTCGGGCGCGTTGTCCAGCACCAGGAGGACCCGGCGGCCGGAGAGCCAGGCCAGCCACTCGCGTCGGCGCTCCTGCAGGCCCGCCGGGATACGAGGATGGCCCACCCAGCTCAGCAGCCTCTCCAGCAGCACCTCAGGCGTGGCCGGTGCCGCCGCTCCGGAGCCGGGGCCACCGTCCGCCGCCTCCTCGAACCCATTGAGGTCGATCTCGAAACGCCCGTCAGGGAAGCGGTCCTTCACCCGCACCGCCGCCTGCCCCAGGAGCGCCGACTTCCCCACCCCGCCCATGCCGTGCACCAGCACCACGGCCGGGCCACCACCGGGTTGCAGGACCTCCTCGGAGGCGGCCTCGATCGTGGCCAGCGCATCCTCGCGGCCCACGAACACCGCGTCCACCGGGCCGAGCGTCGACGGTCCACGCAGCGGCTCGACAGGCTGCGCGACCACGCCGGCGTAGCCCGGGTTGCGGCCGAGCACGATGACCCCGCCGTGGTTACGGGTCCCCAACTGCGGTTCGGGCAGCACGAGTCCGGCCACCTCACGCCCCGTGAGACTGTCGCGCAGGCAGGCGTAGACCGTGGCGATGTCCAGCAGTTGCAGCTCCTCACCGCGACGCCCTTCCGGGTGCTGCGGCACCGGCCCCGTCACGCCCTCCCGCAGCAGCCGCAGCAACTCCCCGGTGAAGGCGCTGTACCTCGCTCCCGGTGGGCACACCGCCTCTTCCTGGCCGGATGCTGCGGTCAGGACGACCGCACCCTCCATGTCCGCCAGTTCGAAGAACCTCTCCCCGGCCGGGCGGCCGACGGTCGCGGACATACCGCCGTCGACGGCTCGACCGGCAAAGCAGCAGTCGAGTACGACCACGCGGCGGGCGGCGTGGGAATGCGTCACGATCTGACGCACGTCCGAGTAGCGCAGCCAGCGATGCGGGAGGTCCACGTCCACATCGGGGAGAGCGAGGCGCAGCTCCGGGTCGCCGGGGGAGGAGTCACCGTGGCCCGCGTAGTAGATGAGCAGGGTGTCCGTCGCTTCCTGCGCGGAGGCCGCCAGTTCATCGAGCAGGCCCCTGGAGTCGGTCGACTGCAGCCGGTCCAGGCAGTGCTCCGGGGCCAGCCTCCACCCGTCGTCGCCGACCAGGAAGTCCCGCAGCCCTTCGACGTTGCCCTGCACCCCGGCCAGCTCTGGCAAGTGGTCGTAGGTGTGAGCGCCGATCAGCACCGCACGGGACTGACCCGGCACCGGGAGGGTCACGGTGCGGGCTCCGGTTCCGCATCCGGGTCGTCCGCATCCGGGTCGTCCGCATCCGGGTCGTCCGTGGCCGCGGGGGGTTCGGGAAGCGACTGAAGGAGCCGCTGAATCGCCTCGGCCGAGTGCTCCCCCGACACCTGCAGCGTGATGTCGCCCCGGGTGAGGGTGATGGTGGGGGGCGTCGGCCCGGTCGCCCTCCGTCGGTTGCGCAATGAATCATGCAGGGCCACCGCGAGCGCCCCGTAGGCGGCCGACTGCGTCAGGACGACGTTCAGCACATCCAGCGTGCCCATGCTGCCGTCATCACGCCGACTCCGGGAGCTGATGGCCAGGCGTCTGCTCCGCGGGTGGTTGCGCAGGAAGCCACGCAGCTCGGCGAGGGCAGGTCCACCCCCGGGCACGGATACCTGAACTTCTACGGCGTTCACACGCGCACCCCCGGACAACCGGCCCACGCGCGGCCGGAAACGTGGCTCGATACGAAACCAACAAGCATTCCACAGAGCCTAGTTGACTCTCACGCGCACCGTGCCACATGGCCCCCGGCGGGGGGGGGGTGGGTCAGGAACAATGCACGAGCGGACGGCCCGCGGGGCAGGGCGCCGGTGGTCACCCTCGCGCTCTCCGGCCCAAGGCCGTCCAGCCGCACCGTGGGCGCCTCCGCCGCTCAGGACCGTCCGCCGGCCTCCCGGCTCAGCGCACCGTGACCGGTGAGGAACCACCCGGGACCGTGAGGCGGGGGGTGCCGGTGCCGTCCGCCGGGGTCGACCAGATGTCGCTCTTGCGGCCGTCGCGTCCCGGCAGGGCGTAGCCGAGGGTCGCGTCGTCCAGCCAGGCGGCCTGGTCGTCGACGCTGTGCGTCTCGGCCACCGGGTGCTCGCGCATGTCCGCCAGGTCGAGGACGTGGAGCCGCCAGGGCGCCTCGGGGTCGTCCGAGACCTTCTTCTTGAAGGCGAGCCGGGTGTTGTCCGGTGACAGCGAGGGGCATTCGGCGTTCTTGCGCAGCGCCTTGGCCGACCACTTCCGCAGGTCGCCCTCGACGAGGTAGGTATTGCCCTTGGACGAGACGGTGGCGTAGAAGCGGTTGTCGTCGCGGGCGAAGGTCACACCCCAGTAGTTGACGTCGGCGGAGTGGTAGCGGGCCCCGTCGACGGTCAGCGGGATCTCCTCCATCGACTTGACCAGAAAGCCGGTGCGCAGGTCCAGGATCGATGTACGGGTGGAGAAGGCCGTGGTGCTGTAGGAGTCGCCGGTCGCGAAGGTCGTCCAGGACAGGAGGTGTCCCGAGGCGGAGACACGGGCCCGGTTGGGGATGCCCGCGACGGTCACCCGGCGGATCTCCTTCAGTTGCCGGTCGAGCACGAGGGCCTGGGAGCGGGCGGGCACTCCGGGGAGTTTCCGCAGGCACAGGGCGCGCTGCCCCGCCGCGTAGAACCGGTCGCAGGAGGGACCGCCGTTCACGCGCGGCGCCGCGCGGCCGGGCTGGCGCGCGACCCGTCCGGTGGTCGCGTCCCTGAAGTAGAGCCCGGGCTCGGCGAGGGTGAACGAGGCGTCCGCGTGGGCCTGTTGCTGCGGCACCTCGCGCTGCCGCGCATGCAGTACGTAGCCCACGGAGCCGCCCCCGAGGAGGAGCACGGCGGCGACGACGAGGACCAGGCGGAGCTTTCGGTTTCGGCGGAGATTCATGACGCCTCCGGGGCGGGAGAGGGCGGCGACTGGGGCGATGGGCGCGGCGGGCCGCCGGCCGGGGCGGGCAGGACGCGCCAGGCAGCGGCCAGCGCCCCGGCCAGGGCGAGTGCCGCCACCCACAGGGCGGGCCCCTGCCCCCAGAACGTCCAGACCGCCCCGAACCCGGCAGCGCCGACCAGCCGGGCCAGCGCCTGGCCGGTCTGCAGGATCGCGAACCCGCTCGCCCGGCCGTGCGCGGGCAGCAGGGGACCGGCGAGCGCCATCAGGACGCCGTCCGTTGCCGCGTAGAAGATCCCCAGAAGTGCCAGGACGACCACGAGGGTCGTCCAGGAGACGGGGGCGAGCAGCACGGCGTACGCACCGAGCAGGGCGGCGTGCCCGAGCAGGAACGGCAGGCGGCGCCCGGTCCGGTCGGCGATCCGGCCCACCGGGACGGCGAGCAGCAGATAGCCGGCGGCGGCGCCGAGCGGCAGCAGCGGGAACAGGGTGGGCGGGAGGTCGAGGGAGCGCTGGAGCAGCAGGTACAGGAAGGCGTCGCCGATGGTGGCGGCGCCGAGCAGGGAGGCCGCGTACAGGATGCGGCGGAAGGCGGGGTCGCGAAGTGCCTTGTGCTTGACGGTGGTTGAGGGGGTGCGCGGTGCGGAGGCGGCGCCCGGTACGTACAGGGCGAGCAGCAGTACGCCGAGCAGGCCCACGGCGAAGCTGACGACGAACACCGCGTCGTAGGCGTCGGCGGTCGCCCACAGCACGGCGAAGGCGACGAGCGGGCCCAGCAGCGCGCCCGTGGTGTCCATCGCACGGTGCACGCCGAAGGAGCGGCCGAGCGTCTCCGGCGGGCCGCTGAGGGAGATCAGGGCGTCGCGCGGTGCGGTGCGGATGCCCTTGCCGAGCCGGTCGGCGGCGAGCGAGGCGGCGATCCCTCCGGTGGCGCCGCCTGCGAGGAGCAGCCCGAGCCGGGAGAGCGCGGAGAGCAGATAGCCGGCCCCCGCGACCCGCTTGTGCCGCCCGCCGCGGTCGGCGAGCCGCCCGCCGAGCAGTCGGACGAGCGCGGTCGCTCCGTTGAACAGGCCGTCCAGGAAGCCGAATTGGAGTGGGGAGAGGCCGAGGCCCAGGACGAGGTAGAGCGGCAGCACCGCCGTGACCATCTCGGAGGAGACGTCGGTGACGAGGCTGACCGCACCGAGCGCGATGACGGTGCCGGGAACGCGCCGCCCGACCCCAGTGGGGTGGGGCGGCGCATCCGGGCGGCCGTTGGCTGCCAAGTACATCAGTGGCAGCTGTACTTCGGGCTCGTGTCCTTCACCTGTCCGTCGACGCCGACGTAGCTCCAGCCGTATCCGGAGTCGGTGAAGTCCATCTTCAGCACGCCGTAGGGGCCGCTGATCCGCTTCTGGCTGTTGGGCTGGATCTCCTCGATCGGGTAGGGCTCGGCGCCGCCCATCCCGCCGACGATCTGCACGATTCCGTCGGCCTTCGCCTTGCCCTCGGGGTCCTGCGGGGCGAAGCGCTCGTAGTGGTGGTCGTGGCCGCCGAGGACCACGTCGGCCTTGGCGCCGTACAGGATCTTCCACACCGGCTTGGAGACCGGCTCGTTGCCGTGCCCGCCGGACGAGAAGAGCGGGTGGTGGAAGTAGGCGGCGATGCACTTCTTGCTGTTGGCGGCCAGGTCGGCCTTGAGCCAGTCGATCTGGGCGCTCTTGTCGAAGGAGTTGGAGTCGAGGGCGACGAAGTGCCAGTTGCCCTCGTCGTAGCTGTAGTAGCTCTTGCCCTGCGGGTAGGCGATGTTGCCGAAGTACGACTTGTATCCGGCGAGGGAGCCGGCCGGGTCGTACGTCTCGTGGTTGCCGGGGACCGGGCGGGTCTTCGCCTTGAAGGCGCCCCAGGTCTTGTCGTAGTAGTTGCGGAAGTCGCTGATCCGGGCGTCGTCGTACTGGTTGTCGCCCATCGTCAGATAGAACTTCGGGTTGATCTGCTGGGCGAGCTTGGCGGTCTTGGGGTGGGCGCACTTGCTGTCGGACGCCGTGCACTGGGCGGCGATGTCACCGGCCGCGACCACGGTGAAGGCACCGGTCGGCGGCGGGCCGCCGTCGAGGGTGCCGTACACCTCGGCCTCGAAGAGCGAGTAGCCGTACGAGGTGCCGCGCGCGGTGCCGTACACGCGCAGGTACCTGCCCTTGCCGGTGAGGCCGGTCAGGTCGTCGGTGCCTCCGTCGCCCGCCGTCTCCTGGGCGATCGGGGTCCACGTCACCCCGTCCGCCGACATCTCGACGCGGTACGCCTTGGCGTAGGCGTCCTCCCAGGTCAGCTTGACCCGGGAGACGGCGGCGGTGGCTCCGAGGTCGACCCGGACCCACTGCGGGTCCGCGCCCTCGGCGCTGGCCCAGCGGGTGGCGGGGTCGCCGTCGAAGGCGTACTGGGCACCGAGCGCGGAGGTCTCGGCGGAGGAGGCGGTGGCGGGTTTCCCGTTCGAGACGATCGGGTCGGCGGCGGCCCCGGCCGGGCCTGAGGAGGCGAGCAGGAGTCCGCCGACGAGCGCGAACACGGAGGCGAAGGTGAGGAGGAGGGTGGGATGTCTGCCGTGGGACGGGGGGAGGTGGGCTGAGACGTTCAGGCGCATACCTGGACTCCCTGGCATGGGGGGACGGCGAGAGCTGGACACAGGTGCGGATCGCCGCCCCCGGGCAGGGGGCGGCAACACGGCGGCCGGGTCAGAGCTCTCACTGAGCGCGTCATGCCCATGGCAAGTAGGGCACCGCGCCAAGCCGCCGTCAGGGAGAGTAGTGGATAGGAAGGTTTCCTACCAGTACTTCAACCGAGGCTGTGGAGAGGGGAGTTGTGAGCGGCGACGCCGGTGCCGCCGGGGCCGGGCGCGCTCCGGCGGCGATGGCCGCCGGAGGGCTTCCCGGGGAGCGCTGCGGCCGGCCCCGGCGCGCGGTCTCAGAAGGCGGCGGTGAGAGCGTTCAGGTCGATCTTGTACGGGGCGAAACCGGCGTTGCTCTTGCAGCCGAGCTCCTCCCAGGTGCCGACCTTGGTCACCGGGTCGGTGCGGGTCAGGTGGTACTTACAAGCGCCCTTGATGTACTGGCCCTTGACGCCGCCGGGGAAGTCGATCTCCCTGTTCCAGAGGTACGGCGAGTCGTAGTGGTTGAGGTGAGCCGTGGCGTTCACGTCGATGCCGCCGGGTGCGTGGATCTGATAGACCCAGCCCGTCTTCGCGGCTCCGTAGGTGGCGAACTTCTGAGCCACCCACTTCTCACAACTGGTGCTCAGATGTGCGCTGTTCTGCCCTCCGCCCTTGACGATGTACTCGGCGAGCGGGGTCAGCCGGTCTCCGCGCGGGGTGAAGCCGGCCTTGAAGATCTCGTCGACGGTCTCCCTGGTGTCACCGCGCCACAGGGCGTTGGTGTCGTTGCGCCACTGCCAGCGCTCGTCGGCCGCGCCGGCCTCGACGGCGGAGCCGAGCGTGTGGTCGGTCGTGGTGCGGTACCAGTCCCAGGAGCTGTAGTCGTCGGTGGGCCCGCAGGGCTTGGTCAAGTCGTCGTCGACGGCGACGGGAGCGACGGGAGCGGCGGTTGCCGGGGTGATGGCGGCGAAGGTGACGAGGGAGACGGCGGCGAGGACCCGGAGAGCGGCCTGCAACATGGTGAGGACCCATCAGTTGATCAATATGACGGGCCCAGTTATAAGCGCCGCACCCTTCCCGGGCCGCCCTCGCGCCAGGCCGTCCACCCGGACGGGGGAACAGTCGTACCGGGTAAAGGATTCGCCGCCGGTCGCGTGCGCCGGTGCCCCCACAGGGCCGGACTCATCGCGCGCCTCCGCGCAGGGTGTGCGAGGGCGGCCGGTCGTAGTGCTGCTGGTAGAGGGTGGCGAAGCGGCCCGGGTGGGCGAAGCCCCAGCGGGCGGCGACCTCGCCGACGGTCGTCGGAGGTTCGGCGACCAGGAGCTCTCCGTGGGCGGCTCGCAGCCGAAGCTGTCGCAGGTGGCCGAGCGGGGTGGTGCCGCGGTGCTGCCGGAAGGCGTTCTGCAGCGCGCGGGGGCCGACGTCGGCGATGCGGGCGAGCTCGGCGAGTGTGAACGGGTGCGCGGGGTCGGCCTCCATCGCGGTGATGGCCCGGAGCAGGGTACGGGGGCTGAGCCTGGCGGTCGGCGTGCGGAGCTCGTCGCTGTACTGGTGGCGGCCCCCGTACAGGAGGGCGGTGAGGACCGTCTCCCACAGCCGGTCGGCCACCGGACCGGGGTCCAGGAGACCGGTGGGGCCGGTGACCTCGTCCTCCAGGAGCCGCATCAACCGGTCGGGCAGGAGGCCCCGGCCGGTGCCGGCCGTGGTGGTGTTGTCGCAGCGCAGCCGCTTGACCGGGCGTTCGAGGTGGTCGGCGAGGACGCTTTCGAGGGCGGTGGGTTCGATGCCCAGGACGCAGAACCGGGCCGGCGGGGTGTGCAGGATACGCGTGTGGGCCCGGGGGTCGAGCAGGATCGGGCTGTCGTGGTGGGGCGAGAGCACCACGCCCTGTCCGCCCTGGTGCATGGAGAGGCTGCCGCTGCGGACCGTGCCCGTGTAGTAGAGGCCGAGCTCGGATGCGAAGAGGTCCAGTTCGCAGGACATCGTGATGCGGGTGAGGTGCGCCGGGACCGTGGCCAGGACGTGCGCACCGAACCGCACCGGTATTCGCTTGTCGAACCGCACCGTCAGTTTCTGGTGGTGCGCGAACATCTGGTGCATGAGGTGCTCGGCCTCTTCGGGGGTGGTCGCGCCGAAGGCGTGCGGTGCGGCCTCGTTCCGGGCCTCCTCGCGGTGCGCCCCCCGGCGCGATCCCGGATCCGTGCCCTGGTTCGATTCCTGCGTCATGTCCCCGCCCCCGTCGATGATCGGCTCGTTGATCGCCGGGTCAGTGTGCGAGGCACGGCGGGGCTTCGGCCCCGGAAGCCGAAAATCACCATCCGTTCGGGTGGAAACCGGGTGAGGCGCGGGCCTGTGCTGCCGGGCGCTCCACGGGGTGCCTTCTGCCGCCGACAGCGGAAGGCACCCCGAACAGTGGCGCACACCGGCGCCAGTTGGCGGCCGTTGCGGGCGGGGACGAGTCTGGCTCACCCCCACCGCCTCCTCGCACCATTTCCCGCACCGAGCGACAAGGGGGCTTCGCCGGGCGGACAGGCCCTGCGCTTCATGGCCAAGTCGCCCCGAAGGCCGCCGGACGAAGGGACCGGCGGCGACACGCACCCCTGCGCGGCGAAGCCGGATCCGGAGGCGGCTCCGCGCGTCGAACCGGCTGTGCCTGGAGACCGTCCGGCCGTTGGGCGCCGGGGGCCCGGGAGGCCGCCGCGGATCCCGGCCGAGTCGTCGGCCCCAGGCCGCGCCCGTGCCGGGAC
>NZ_JBSGZD010000195.1:0-14837 GCF_053610825.1 Streptomyces sp. NPDC054863
GGGCCAGCGCGACGGTGACGACGGCGTCGACGAGGAGGGTGAGGGCGATGAACGCCTGGAAGTAGCTGAGGCCCGGCAGCAGCGCCGGGGAGAGGATCACCAGGGCGGCGCCCGGCGGGTACTGCCACATGACGTCGTCGAGCGGGAAGACGCCGGTGACCAGCTGTTCGTACCAGCCGAAGTAGATGCGGTGGACCTCGCCGTTGATCTCGTCCCCGACCTGGCCGAACAGACCGGCGACCAGGGCGACCTGGAGGAGGCGGGTGACGCACCAGGTGGCGGCGAGGGGGACGGGGGAGGGCCGGGGAAGGACCGCGGGGGCCGGGGGAGCGGCCGGGGCGTGGGAGGCGAGCTGCTGGGGCGTCATCGCCGGGATCTTAAAACGTCCGCGCCCGGTTTCCGGTCCGGCGGCCCCGAACCCGGCTCACCGGGCCTTCCTCGCACGGCTCACCGGGCCTTTCCCTCCCCGACTTCACCGGGCCTTTCCCTCCCCGACTTCACCGGGCCCTTCCCCGCCCGGTCTGCCGGCACCCGGCTCACCGGGCCTTGCCGTCGGTCGATTCCTCGTAGGCGGCGACCACGTCCTTTGCCGGTCCGTCCATCCGCAGCGCGCCCGATTCCAGCCACAGGGCCCGGTCACAGGTGTCGGTGATCGTCCGGTTGTGGTGGCTGACGAGGAAGACCGTGCCCGCCTCCTTGCGCAGTTCGTTGATCCGGTCCTGGCTGCGGCGCTGGAACCGGGCGTCGCCCGTCGACAGCGCCTCGTCGATCATCAGCACCTCGTGGGACCTGGCCGCGGCGATGGCGAACTTGAGCCGGGCCGCCATGCCCGAGGAGTACGTCCGCATGGGCAGCGACACGAAGTCGCCCTTCTCGTCGATGCCGGAGAAGTCGACGATCGAGTCGTAGCGCTCCCTGATCTCCGCGCGCGTCATGCCCATGGCGAGGCCGCCGAGCACGACGTTCCGTTCGCCCGTCAGATCGTTCAGCAGGGCGGCGCTCACACCGAGCAGCGAGGGCTGCCCCTGGGTGAACACCCGGCCCCGGTCGGCGGGGAGGAGCCCGGCCACCGCTTTGAGGAGGGTCGATTTGCCGGACCCGTTGGAGCCGATCAGGCCGATCGCCTCGCCTCTGTGCGCGACGAAGCTGACGCCCTTCACGGCGTGCACCTCGCGCACGGAAGGCGACGGTGCGCGGGAGACGAGCCTGCGGAACGCGGAGACTGCGCTGCCGCGTCCGGTGCCCGCGGTGTGCACCGGTCCTGTGCCCGCCGTGTGCACCCGGTGGACGACGTGCAGGCCGTCGACGACGACGGTGGGGGTCCCGCCCATGGGGTCGGTGTGCTCAGCCACGTCCGTACCGCTCCTCCGCCAGCCAGAAGTACACGAAGCCGCCGGTGCCCGCGACGAGCGCCCAGCCGGCCGCCAGCGCCCAGACGTGCGGCGGGAGGCCGGCCGCGCCGTAGCTGTCGATCAGGGCGTACCGCATCAGAGAGATGTAGACGGCCGCCGGGTTGCACTCCAGGAGCAGCCGCACGCCTGCCGGAATGCTGTCGTCCTTGAGCAGGTGCGCCATGCTCCACATCACCCCGGACGCGTACATCCACGTACGCAGCAGGAACGGCAGTAGCTGCGCCAGGTCCGGCGTACGGGCCGCCAGCCGGGCCAGTACGAGCGACAGACCGGTGCTGAAGACCGCCTGGAGCGCGAGGGCGGGGACCGCCAGCAGCCAGGACGGCTGCGGGAGCTGACCGCAGCAGACGAGGATCGCGGCCAGCACCCCGAGCGAGATCAGCAGCTGCTGGAGCTGGAGCAGGGCGTACGAGACGGGCAGTGCGGCACGCGGGAAGTGCAGGGCGCGCACCAGGCCGAGGTTGCCGCTGATCGCCCGGGCGCCCGCCGTGAGGGTGTTCTGCGTGAAGGACCACACGAAGACGCCGGTGACCAGGTACGGGACGAAGTCGGCCACGCCGTCCTTGGTGTGCATCAGCTCGCCGAAGACGAAGTAGTACACGGCCGCGTTGAGCAGCGGGGTCAGCACCTGCCAGAGCTGGCCGAGCCGCGCCTGGCTGTACTGCGAGGTCAGCCGGGCGGTGGCGAAGGCCGCCACGAAGTGACGGCGGGACCACAGCAGGCGGGCGTACTCGGGCAGCGGTGGCCGGGCGCCGCTCACGGTGAGGCCGTGCCGGACGGCGTACGCGCCGAGATCGGGCGGGAGGGGTGCTGGCGCGTCGGGCGGGAGGGGTGCTGTCGGGTCGGACGGGAGTGCTGCGGGGGAACTCATGGAGGCCATGGGGGCTGCTTTCGCCGAGACCGGAGGCTGCGTCGGGACGAGCCCGGAGATTGCGTCGGGACGGGTCCGTATCGTCGTGGCGTCGACAGTAGGCCGGGGTGACGTCGAAACGCAACCGTTCCGTCGTGACGCTAGGATTCGGGCCATGACGAGCGACGAGACCGGCCCGCTGACCCCCGCCGCCTCAAAGAGGGCACCCGCAGGTGCGGCGGTGCTGCGGGAGGACGTCACCGACGCCATCCGCACCGCCGTCTTCGCCGAACTGGCCGCGGTCGGCTACGCACGGATGTCCATCGAGGGCATCGCCCGCCGCGCGGGAGTCGGCAAGACCGCCGTCTACCGGCGCTGGCGCTCCAAGCTGCACCTCGTCCTGGACCTGGTGCGGGCCTTCGCCGCGGAAGGTCTCCCCGCGCCCGCCACCGACTCGCTCCGCGGCGACGTCCGAGCCCTCCTCGAAGTCGCCTCGCACGCGCTGCGTCACCCTGTCGCCTCACAGGTCATCCCCGACCTGCTGGTGGAATCCGTGCGCAACCCGGAGATCGCCCAGGCCATCAGGGCCGCCCTGCTCGACCCCCAGTACGGAGTCGCGGCCGGAGTCGTCCGGGACGCCGTCGCACGTGGCGAACTGTCCGAGGGGGCCGACGTGGACCGGGCCCTGGACCTCATCGTGGGTCCGCTCTACTGGCGCCTGGTCGTCGTCCGCACCGAGCCGTCCGCCGGATACGCCGCCTATCTGGACGACCTCGCGACCGCCGCCGTCGCCGCGCTCGTCGCCTGAACGAGTGCCACCTTTGGTGCAATGTTGACAACGGGGGTGAAGAACCAGCCCCGTTGAGAGATCCTCCTTGGGCTGACGTCACAGGGAGAGAAACCATGCACCAGTCCGCTTACGACCAGATGGCCCTCTGCGTGAAGGAGTACATGCCCGTATCGAAGCGACACCGCGTTGTCGACCTCGGTTCGCGCATTTCACCTGGTCAGAGCCTGACCCACCGCGCCCTGCTGGCCGACCACAAGATCGACTACGTGGGTGTCGACGTCCTCGACGGGCCGAATGTGAACCGGGTCATGACCGACCCGTACCGCATTCCGCTCAAGTCGCGCAGTGCCGACATCGTCCTCTCGGGCCAGGCGTTCGAGCACATTCCGTTCTTCTGGGCCTCGATCATGGAGATCGGCCGCGTGCTGCGTCCCGGCGGGCACGCCTTCATCACCGCGCCCTCGCGCGGCAACGCGCACGACGCCCAGGACTGCTGGCGCTACTACCCGGACGGTTTCCGGGCGATGGCCGCGTACTGCGGTCTGGAACTGCGCGAAGCGTTCACCGACTTCCCGCCGTCGAAGGGCATCCGGCACGACTACGAAGCCATCGACGCCAAGCACGCCTACTGGGGCGACTCGGTCGGCGTCTTCCGCAAGCCGAGCCGCGCGCCCCACCTGCCGTACCGCATCTCGCGTGCGGTCGTGCGCGAGGTGACGATCCGCTGGGCGAACCACATCGGCGGCGTCGAAGGCATCCCGGTGCCGGGCGCGATCGCCGGCCGTGAACTGGCGGGCAGGCCCAAGCAGGTGCCGGCCCCGGCCGAGGCGACGAAGTAGGACACCGGCGCGGCAGCAGCCGCGCACGGGGGCGGCGGACCAGGCACGCTCCGAGCAGCTTGGTCCGCCGCCTTCGCCTTACCCGCGGCCCGAGCTGTCCGAGCCACCCGGGCCGCCCGAGCCGCCCGAGCCAGCCAGGCCGCCCGGGCCGTCCAAGCCGGCCGAGCCAGCCAGGCCGCCCGGGCCCGCGCTCGTAGCGCCACACGAGCCGGTGCCCGGAGCGCCGCCCGAGCCCGTGCACGCCCGCCCGAGGGGCCGCCGCGCTGTCACCCGAACGCCCGCACGTCGAAGGCCGAGGGCGTGCTCCCGGCCGTTGCAGGGTGACGGAGGACAGCAATCCCCTCCGGAGGGCGACGCAGCATGGCCCCCACACATCCCGCCGCCTCCGCAAGGGGGTACGACGGCGTGCGGGACAACGCCCCGCGCTCGGGCGTCGGTCACTGCCCCGAGGAAGGGCCGCCGAGTCGCCCCCGGCGACGGACGACGGTTCCCGATCTGGTCCTCGGCGGCATCCTCTGCTTCCTGTGCTGCGTTGCTTGGCGGCTGCCCTGGGCCGGTGACCTGGGCCAGCACGCGGCGGTCATCGACCGGCTGCGGCACGACCTGGCCGACCCCGGCAGCCCTCTGGTGGATCGCCCCGGCAGCGGCAGCCCGTACTACACGCCCTACACCGTCGCGGCTGCTCTCCTCGCCCGCGCGACAGGCGCGGGGCCGCTGTCGGTGATGAGTGCCTGCGGGATGGTCAACTCCCTTGCCCTGCTGGCCGGACTCCGGATCTTTGTCCGGACATTGACCGCCCGCCCTTGGGCGCCCGCCCTCACCGCACTGTGCATGCTCTTCCTGTGGGGAACGCGGCTGTTCCTGTGGAGCGGCAATGTGTCGCTGTCCGCACTGTGCATGTCGCTGTCGTACCCGAGCCTGTTCGCCTTCGCTCTCGGCCTGTACCTGTGGTCGCGCCTCCTGAGGGCGGGGCGCGAGGACACCGGAGCGGCCCACTGGGCGGTGACCGGGCTGCTGGTCGGCTGCCTCGTACTGATCCACCCCGTGATGGCCGTGGGGGCACTGATCGGCTGCCCCGCGATGTTCGCGGGGACGGTCCGCCGGATCGGCCCGCGCACGCTGGCGCGCTGCTCCACGGGTGCGGTCACGGCGCTGCTGCCGATCTTCTTCTGGCCGTACGGCAGCATCCTCTCGCTCCCGGACACCTCCGCCCTGGACGCCTTCCACATCTCGGCCTACGAACGGATCCCTCAGCGCTACGGGCTGGCACTTCTCGGCCTGCCCGCCCTGCTGCTCAGGCTGCGCCGCTCCCGGCGCGACCCCCTGGTGCTGATGTGCCTGGGTACGGCCACCGTGGCCGCGTACGGCTGGGTCACCGGGCACTACACGTGGGGGCGGGTCATTCCCTACCTGCTGTTCGGGCTGCAGTGTGCGTCGGCGATCGAACTGTGCGCCCCGTGGCCGCGCAGCGTGCGCGCCCGAGTGCGCCGGGGGCTGCTCGCCGCGGTTCTCGCCGTCGCACTGTCGTACAGCGCCCGGGTGCAGGCGGGCGCGCTGCTGTACGTGGTGCCCGCCCATCGGCTGCCCGCGAGCTTCACCGCCAGGGTTCAATACCTGCCTGTTTGGCCGGGATTCGACTGGGCGGCACGCCATTTCCGGTACGGAGACGTGGTATTGACCAATGACTACGAAGGCCTGCGGATGCTCCCGGGCTACGGCGTCTACACGGTGATGCCGGCCTGGCCCCAGCCGGAGATCCCCAGGCCGGAGAGCGTGCGACGGGCCGCGGACGTGGCCCGGGCCCTGGACACGCGGGCAGATGGAAGGAAAAGAAGGAAAGCGGTGTGCAGCGGGGGTGCCGACTGGCTTCTCCTCACCAGGGAACAGTCAATCCCTCCTGGTCAGGGCTTTGTTCAGACGGCAGAAGGCCCTGACGGGATGCGGCTGGTACGGGTCGTTCTCCGCTGCTGACGCCGGTAAACCAAGTGGCCAAATGTTGACGAGATATAGGCGGGAGGCTGCTTTTCCGCGTACTGTCCGTGCGCATGGTATGGCGTAACGCCGTGAATGGCGTCCTTCAGCAACTGACCGGCTACCAGCTGCGACGCGTCCCGGTTCCCGGCCAACGACCCCGTCAGACGGCGCGTCCCGCGTCTGCTGCCCCGGCCCCCGCGCCCAAACCCAAGCCCAACCCCGGCATCAAGTTTCCCGCCGACTACGACGACGGTGCGAAGGACATCATCCGTGCGGTGAAGCCGTACTCGATGACCTCCCCCGAGCGTCTCAACGCTTTCATCCTTGCCACCCGCCACGTCGTCAAGCACAACATCCCCGGCGCGATCGTCGAGTGCGGTGTGTGGCGCGGCGGCAGCATGCAGGCCTGTGCGAAGACCCTGCTGGCAGAGGGGGTCGAGGACCGCGACCTGTACCTTTTCGACACGTTCGAAGGAATGACGCCGCCCACCGACGAAGACAAGCGCCTCGACGGGAAGTCGGCGCAGGAACTCCTCGACATCCAGGGCAAGGACCGGCCGATCTGGGCCGTCGCCACCCTGGACGACGTCAAGTCCGGCTTCGAGAAGGTTCCTTACCCGGACAAGCACATCCACTACGTGCAGGGCAAGGTCGAGGACACCGTCCCGGGCGAGGCGCCGGAGCAGATCTCCATCCTGCGTCTGGACACCGACTGGTACGCCTCGACCAAGCACGAGCTGCAGCACCTCTACTCACGTCTGGTGAGCGGCGGCGTGCTGCTGATCGACGACTACGGGTACTGGCAGGGCTCGCGGCAGGCCGTCGACGAGTTCCTGGAGGAGACGGGCGAGCAGCTGCTGCTGCTGCGCATGGACGAGGGGCGCATCGCGATCAAGCCGTGAGGCGTTGAATCCGTGCGGCTTCGCATACATACGTGTTTGAGTGCATACGTGTTGAGTCCATACGTATCGAGTACATGCGTATCGAGTGCATGCGGCGTTGAGCGCAGACGTGTCGCGCGCATAGGTGCTGAGCGCACGAGGCGTTGACTGCATGCGGCGTCGACTGTGTGGGAGGGGCCCGGCGGAATCCGTCCGGGCCCTTCCTGCGTGCACGTCCTGCCCACGTGCGTACGTGCGTACGTGCGTGCCTTGTGCGACCGTCATTCAGCGAAGCTCTGCGGGCAGGAGGTCGGAAACGGCCTGTGCGGTCGTCCGAGCGTCTGCGGTCATGTGCCCGGTCGTCTGTGCGTCCTGCTGGGCGGGCAGTACGGACGTGGGCGCCGCCGGTCCTGTGAGCGCGCCGGGCCCGGACGCGGGGGCCGGAGTGCGGTCCTCCAGGGGTACGAAGAGGGGCAGGCCTCCGGTCTGGCCGAGGAACACGCGGCGTACGACGCGCTCCGCCGCGAACCCGTCGTCGTACGGGCAGAACCGGGCGCGGAAAGCGGCACGCAGCTGCGCGGAGCGCGAGCCGCGCCAGTGGCCGGTCCGGAAGATGTCGATCAGCTCGTCGTCGTTGCGGGCGATCGCGCCGGGCGGGAAGTCGCGGATGTCGAAGTAGGTGCCGCGGGCCGCTTCGTACGCCTCCCAGTCGTCGATGTGCAGGACGATCGGGCGGTCGAGGTTGGCGTAGTCGAACATCAGCGACGAGTAGTCCGTGATCAGGGCGTCCGAGGCCAGACAGAGTGACTCGATCGAGTGATGTTCGCTCACATCGACGATTCGGGCACTGCTGTGGGAACTCGCGTGGTGCAGCGGGCCGTTGGCGAAGTAGTGGGCACGGGTCAGGATCACGTGCCGGGGCCCGAGGGACCGGGCGATGCGTTCGAGGTCGAGCGTGAGGCGCTGGGTCCGCCGGTAGTCGCGGTGCGTCGGAGCGTAGAGGACGGCGGTGGTGCCTTCGGGAATGTTCAGCGACTCGCGGATCCGGGCGACGTCGCCGGCGGTGGCGGTCTGGAAGACGTCGTTGCGCGGATAGCCGTGTTCGAGGGTGGTGTAGGCGGAGGGGTAGGCCCTTCCCCAGACGAGGGAGGAGTGGCGGTTGGAGGAGAGCAGGTAGTCCCACTTGTCGGTGTTCGCGAGCAGCTTCTCGAAGTCCATGTCCGCGGCGGGGCGGTCCTGGAGGTCGAGGCCCATCGACTTCAGCGGGGTGCCGTGCTGGGTCTGCAGGAGGACCTGGCCGGGGCGCTTGGCGAGTCGGTGGTCGAAGTTGACGTTGTTCACCAGGTACTTGGCGCGGGCCAGCGCACTCCAGTACGCGGCCGAGCCGGGTCGCAGCCGGCGGGTGCCGGTCGGGACGGTGTGGGCGTGTGCGGGGGTGGTGATCCACGAGGTGCGGACGTGCGGGGCGAGTTCGCGGACCTTGGCCTCCAGGGCGGCCGGGTTGCAGGCGTAGCCACGGCCCCAGTACGCGGCGAACACCGCCTGGTCGTCGCGGAGGGGCAGCCGCAGCTGGATGCGGTAGTGCAGCTGCATGGCGGCCGACCGGGTGGCGCGCAGGACGGCGCGGGTCCGGCCGGTGACGGTGCGGCGCACGGTCTGGGCCAGGGCCAGGGCCCGGTACGTGCGGTGGCTGCCCAGCCGGACGAGGGCCTGCCGCAGCCGGGTACTGGGCGAGGGGGCCGCGATGCGGGGCGCGGTGGGCGCGCCGATGCTGCCGAAGCCGGCGGTGCCCACAGGGCCGGCGGCGGCGACGCGCAGGGCGCTGTCGTCCTCGGCGGCGGTGCCGGGGACGGTACGTGCCGCGACGTTGGGCATGGAGCCGGGGGCGGTGCGTGCCGCGGCGCTGAGCGTGGAGCCGGGGGTGGGACGTGCCGCGGAGCCGGGAGCGGTGCGTGCCGGGGTGCCGAGTGTGGAGGCTCCGGGGTCTGCCGTGGTGGCCTCGGCGGGGGTGGCGCCGTCGTGTGCCGGGGTGCGGGGTGCGGTGGCGGTGGCCGAGGGCCGGCCGAGGGTGGCTCCGTCGTGGGTTGCGCCGGGGGCCGGGGAGCTCGTCGGCGGGGTGCTCTCGTCGGTGGCTGCGGCCTCGGCGACCACGGTCGCGGCGGCGCGGGCCGCTGCGTTCCGGGCGGCGGCGCTGCGGGCGGCGATGCCGCGGGGGCGGGCCGGGGTGCGGGAGAGGACCGCGTCAGGGGTGCGGTACTGGCGGCAGTGTGCGCGGGCCCTGCGGAAGAACTCGGCGCGGCAGCCCTTGGGGAGGCGGCCGGGCCGGGTGAAGACGGTGCCGAAGTGGTCGATCATGCGGCGGTAGATCACCGGCCGCCAGCCCGCCAGTTCCGGGCGGGAGTCGAGGAAGGCGAAGACCCGGTCGTACTGGTCGAACAGGTCGAAGTGCTTGCGGGAGGTGGTGGAGAGGATGCTGCCCTGGCGGCGCTGGCGGTAGTGGACGCACACCTCGTCGAGGGTGGAGATCGAGGACGCCGCCATCAGGACGGGGTAGGTCCAGGGGGTGTCCTCGTAGTAGCCGGACGGGAAGGCGAAGCCCTGGCGTTCGACGAATTCGCGGCTGTACGCCTTGTTCCAGGCGACCATCAGGACGCGGAGCAGCCCGGGGCGGTCGGCGAGGGCGAAGGAGGCGGGGCCCTTCTCGTGCAACTCGGCGCTGAGCTGGTTGCGTTCGGCCTCCCCCGTCCAGAACGTACGGGCGTAGTCGAAGACCAGGACGTCGGGGGAGTCCGACTCCTTGAGGCGGTCGGAGATCGACTGGAGGGCGCCGGGAGTGAGGGTGTCGTCGCTGTCGAGGAAGAGGAGGTAGTCGCCTCGGGCCAGTTCGAGACCGACGTTGCGGGCGTTGCCCAGGCCGCCGTTCTCCGTCAGGTGCACGGCGTGGACCCGTGGGTCCCGGGCCGCGTACTCGTCGATGAGGTCGCCGCACGCGTCCGGTGAGCAGTCGTCCACCGCGATCAGTTCGAGGTCGTCGAAGGACTGGGCCAGCACCGAGTCCAGGCACTCCTCCAGGTATTCCTGGACCTGGTAGGCGGGCACGATCACGCTGAACCGGGGCACGGCACATCCATGGGGTCGACGCGGGCAGGACGGCCGCGCCCGGCAGGCGGGCGGGTCGTATGCCCGGCAACGGACCCCGGACGGGGACGGTTACGCGGGATGTGGCATACGGGGGAAGTTCGGAAAAGGGCCTACTCGTACGGGTGGTTCGGAGAGTTGACTCCGAACCACCCGTGGAGAGCGCCGAGTTGGTGGACGGCTACTTCACCGCACCCGCCATCACGCCCGACACGAACTGCTTCTGGAACGCGAAGAACACGATCAGCGGGATCACCATCGAGATGAACGCACCCGGTGCGAGGACGTCGATGTTGTTGCCGAACTGGCGGACCTGCTGCTGGAGCGCCACGGTGATCGGCGGGTTGGTGGCGTCCGCGAAGATCAGCGCGATCAGCATGTCGTTCCACACCCACAGGAACTGGAAGATGCCCAGCGAGGCGATCGCCGGACCGCCCAGCGGCATGACGACCCGGGTGAACAGCCGGATCTCGCCCGCCCCGTCGAGCCGCGCCGCCTCCAGGAGTTCGCGCGGGATCTCCGCGAAGAAGTTGCGGAGGAGGAAGATCGCGAAGGGGAGGCCGAAGGCGACGTGGAAGAGGACCACGCCCATCGTCGTCTCGAAGATGCCGACCACGCCGAACATCTTCGCCACCGGTACGAGCGCCACCTGCACCGGCACCACCAGCAGCCCCACGACCGCCATGAACCACCAGTCCCGGCCCGGGAAGTCCATCCAGGCGAAGGCGTACCCGGCGAGCGCGCCGATCACCACGACCAGCACCGTCGCGGGCACGGTGATCAGGGCCGTGCTGAGCAGGGAGTTGGTGACGGTGTCGTTCTCCAGGATGGACGAGTAGTTCTTGAGGGTCAGCTCCGCGGGCGCGGTGAAGACCTTCCACCACCCGGTCGCGGCGATGTCGGACGCGTCGCGCAGCGAGGAGATCATCAGCCCGACGGTCGGCATCAGCCAGAACAGCCCGACCAGGATCAGGAAGATCCGCATCAGGCCGCCGCCGGCCCCGGCCGCGATGCGGGCCGGCAGGGACCGTTTCGCCTTCACGATGTCAGTCGAGAGTGTCATCGGCCCTGCTCCTTCCGCATGCGGCGGATGTTTCTGTGCTGTCCCGGGGGACGACCCCCGGACCCCCGGCAGAGCCATGGCCGGTGAGTGCTTCCCCCGGTCATCGGCCCTGCTCCTTCCGCATGCGGCGGATGTTGAAGAGCATCACCGGGATCACCAGCAACAGCAGGAACACCGCGATGGCACTGCCGATGCCGAGGTCCGCATCGTCCCCGAACGACGACTGGTAGAGCTGGAGCGCGAGAACGTTCGCATCGTCCAGCGAGTCGCCCGGCGCGATGATGAAGACCAGGTCGAAGATCTTCAGGACGTTGATCATCAGGGTGACGGTGACGACCGCGAGGACCGGGGCCAGCAGGGGCACCGTGATCCGGCGGAACACCTGCCACTCGTTCGCCCCGTCCACCCGCGCGGCCTCCAGGAGTTCACGTGGCAGGCTCGCCAGCCCCGCAGCGATGAGCACCATGGCGAATCCGGCCCACATCCATACGTACGAACCGATGATGGCCGGGGTCACCACACTCGGACCGAGCCAGTTGACGCCGTTGTACTGCTCGCGGAAGTTGCTTGCCGGGAGGCGGAGTTCGGCACCCTCCGCCTTGGCGGAGAGGGAGAACGAGCCGTCCGCGGCGGCTTCGGCGGAGTCGACCACCTTGCCGTCCTTGACCGCCTCGATCTTGATGCCCTTGAGCCCCGCCTCCAAGCTGTCGATGACGTTCGGCTTCCCGCCGCCGCCCTTGGTGAAGTCCAGCCACGCCGTCCCGGTGATCCGGTCGGGAGCCGTCGCCGGGGCCTTCGCGGGCTTCGCGTCCTTCGGCATCTGCGCCGCCGCGACACCGATCAGGGGCAGATTGACCTGCTGCCCGGCCTTCACCGGCTGTTTGGTGAGGTACGCACCGCCGCCCGCCGCCTTCAGCGGATGGACCGGCAGCGGCCGGGCCTTGGGGAAGCCCGAGGACTCGGCGAACGTGTCGTGCACGCCCACCCAGACCGCGTTGGCCACCCCGCGGTCCGGGTCCTGCTCGTACACCAGGCGGAAGATGATGCCCGAGGCGAGCATCGAGATCGCCATCGGCATGAAGACGACCAGCTTGAACGCGGTGCCCCAGCGGATCCGCTCGGTGAGCACGGCGAAGATCAGGCCGAGCGCGGTCGAGACGGTCGGGGCGACGACCACCCAGATCAGGTTGTTCTTGATCGCCGTGAGGATGGTGTCGTCGGTGAAGAGGCTGGCGTAGTTGTCGAAACCGGCGAAGCCGGTGCCGGCCTTGTCGAAGAAGCTGCGGTAGACGGAGTACCCGATCGGGTAGACCACGAGCGCGCCCAGCAGGACGAGCGCGGGCAGCAGGAAGCCGGCCGCGACCAGTTTGCGTGTGCCGGTCACGCTCTTGTGCTTTTCCGGGGTGGCGGGGGGCGGCGTCACGCCTGCCGCGCCCCCCGCGGTCGCTGAGGTCACGGCGTCAGTTCTTGTACGCCGCGGCTGCGTCGGTCTCCAGCTTCTGCTGCGTACCCGCGATGTCCTTCGGGTTCCGCAGGAAGTCCTGGAGGGTCTTCCACTCGCCCTTGCCCGGCGTGCCGCCGAACGACTGCGGCGCCTGGTCCGACATGTCGAAGCGGAAGTCGTCGCCCGCCCCGACCAGCGCCTTCGCGATGTCGCGCAGCGTGTCGTTGGGGTACGCCGACATGTCCAGGGACTTGTTCGGCGAGATGAATCCGCCCGCACCGGCCGAGATCTTCGCCGCGTCCGTGGAGGCCAGGAAGGTCATCAGCGCCTTCGTCGCCTTCGTGTCCTTCAGCGCCACCGCGACGTCGCCGCCGGTCACCACCGGGGACTTGTCGCCGACCGCGGGGAACGGGAAGACCTTGGCGTCGGTACCGAGCTTGGCCTTCGTCTGGCCGATGTTGACCGCGACGAAGTCGCCCTCGAAGACCATCGCGCCCTTGGGCGTGTCACCACCCGTGAAGGTCTGCTCCACCGACTTGGGGAACGGGGTGCCGACCGCGCCCTTGGCGCCGCCGACCAGGTAGTTGTCCTTGCCGAAGAGCTGCGCGAGGGTGGTCAGCGCGTCCTTCACGGACGGGTCCGTCCACTTGATCTTGTGCTGGGCGAGCTGGTCGTACTTCTCCGGGCCCGCCTGCGAGAGGTAGATGTTCTCGAACCAGTCGGTGAGGGTCCAGCCGTCCGAGCCGCCGACCGAGACCGGGGTGACGCCGGACTGGGAGATCGTCTCGGCGGTGGCGAGGAAGTCCTTCCAGGTCTTGGGCTCGGTGGCGCCCGCGTTCTCGAAGGCCTTGGCGTTGTACCAGACCAGGGACTTGTTCGCGGCCTTGTAGTACACCCCGTACTGGGTGCCGCCCACGGCCGCGATGTCCTTCCAGCCCTTGGTGTAGTTCTTGTCCAACTGGGCCTGGGTGGTCGCGTCGAGGGGCTTCAGCCACTTCTTCTCGACGGCCTGCTTGAGTGCCCCGGGCTGCTGCAGCAGGGCGACGTCCGGGGGAGTGCCGCCGGAGATCTTCGAGCCGAGGTACGTGAGCATGGCGTCCTGGGTCGGCACATAGGTGACCGTCGCCCCGGTGCGGCTCTCGAACTCCTTGAGCACCTTCTTGAAGTTCTCGCCCTCGGGACCCGTCCAGACCGCGATCACCTGGAGCTTCTCGCCGTCCAGCTTGGGCAGCCGGAGGGAGTCCGCAGGGGGCTTGGGAACATCCGGCCCCGTGGTTTTGGTGCCGCCCGGCTTGTCCGCGCCGCCGCAGCCGGTGAGGGCGAGCGCGCCCACGGCGGCGACGGCTACGGCGGCCCGGCGGGCCTGCCTGCCCGACCTGCGGGCGTGGCTCCGCCGGTCCTGTTGGTTTCGCTCGCGAGAAGTTGTGCGCATCACTGGCCCCGTCTCTCCCGTACACGTTCTGACCGGCCCGACCGCCGCTCTTTACTGTCCCGTTTACGTTCCCGTGGGTCAGTCCTACGCCCGGCGGTGGTGGCCCGCAATAGTGTCTTCGGTGTCAACTTGGCTTTCGTGATGGGCTCGTGACGTCCAGTCAGGGACATGTGACGTCAAGTCGGTGGATCAGTGCATGGATCAGCGCACCTCCTGAGGTGTGTCCAGCGGGGGCAGGGGTGCGGCGTTGACCGTACGGGCCGCGCGGTCGAGGGCGCTGGCCAGCAGTGCGAGGTCGGTGGGGCCGTTGCCCAGCTCGCGGACCGGGCGGCGGGTGGGCGGGTCGCCCATCCGCTCCCACTCCAGCGGGACCACGGTGGGCCGCTGGGTCGCCGTCCGCGGGATGCGGCCGGTGACCCGGCCGCCCTGGAGCGGCGTCACCGCGCCGTCGGCGTACAGCAGCCGGCCGCGGCCGGGGGCGGGGTCCTCCGGCGCGGGAGCCGTGGGCGGAGGGTCGAGTACGACGCGCAACAGCCGCTCCCCCTTGGCCAGTTCGGTGTCCGCCGTACGGTCGGGGCGGGCCGAGGCCGCGACCAGGTGCACCCCGAGCCGCTCGCCGTGCCGGGCCACCGCCTCCAGGGCGCGTACGACAGAACCGGCGGAGGGCCGTCCCGTACTGCCGAGGGCGGGCGCGACCAAGGCGTCGAAGTCGTCGACGAGCACCACGAGCCGGGGCAGCGGCGAGGGCCCGCCACCGGCCTGGGCCTGCCGCTCCCGCTCCCGCTCCCGCGTCGCGGCGGGCCGCAGCCGCAGGGTGCCGGTGCCGGGAGCCTCGACATCGGCGCGGGTGTCGGCGCGGGCGTCGCTCCGCACGTCGGCGCGGGCCTCCGCGCGGGCGCCGCCGAGGGCGTCCGTGCGCTGGGATCCGATGGAGGCGTACGGGGCGCCTGTCCTGCCGGGGTCGCCGGGCGCGCTCCCGGCGCCGGGGGCCGCGCCGGGGCCCGGTCCGGTCCG
>NZ_JBSGZD010000196.1:0-14804 GCF_053610825.1 Streptomyces sp. NPDC054863
CCCCGAGAAGGGGTGCGGGCCTTCCGCGTACAGAAATCCGCAGAGAAATCCGTACAGGAATCCGCACAGATCCAGTGGATCTGATGAATCCGGTGAATCCGGTGAATCCGGTGAATCAGCCCGCGAGAATCGCGCGCGCCAGCTTCGCCGTCTCGGTCGGCGTCTTGCCGACCTTGACGCCGGCGGCCTCAAGGGCCTCCTTCTTCGCCTGGGCGGTGCCCGACGAACCGGAGACGATCGCGCCCGCGTGACCCATCGTCTTGCCCTCGGGGGCGGTGAAGCCCGCGACGTAGCCGACGACCGGCTTGGTCACGTTCTTCGCGATGTAGTCCGCCGCACGCTCCTCGGCGTCGCCGCCGATCTCGCCGATCATGACGATCAGGTCGGTCTCGGGGTCGGCCTCGAACGCGGCGAGCGCGTCGATGTGCGTCGTACCGATGACCGGGTCGCCACCGATGCCGACGGCCGACGAGAAGCCGATGTCACGGAGCTCGTACATCATCTGGTACGTCAGCGTGCCGGACTTCGAGACCAGGCCGATGCGGCCCGGCTTCGTGATGTCGCCCGGGATGATGCCGGCGTTGGACTGGCCCGGGGTGATGAGACCGGGGCAGTTCGGGCCGATGATGCGGGTCTTGTTGCCCTTGGCCGAGGCGTACGACCAGAAGGCGGCGGAGTCGTGCACCGCGATGCCCTCGGTGATGACGACGGCGAGGGGGATCTCCGCGTCGATCGCCTCGACGACGGCGGACTTCGCGAACGCCGGCGGCACGAAGAGCACGGACACGTCGGCGCCCGTCTTCTCCATCGCCTCGGCCACGGAACCGAAGACCGGGACCTCGGTGCCGTCGAAGTCGACGGACGTGCCGGCCTTGCGCGGGTTCACGCCGCCGACGATGTTGGTGCCGTCGGCCAGCATGAGCTTGGTGTGCTTCATGCCCGTGGCACCGGTCATGCCCTGGACGATGACCTTGCTGTCCTTGGTGAGGAAGATAGCCATGGTGTTTGGAGTCCCTCTTCCTTACTTCGCAGCTGCGGCGAGCTCGGCGGCCTTGTCGGCCGCGCCGTCCATGGTGTCCACGCGCTGCACGAGCGGGTGGTTGGCGTCGGAGAGGATCTTGCGACCCAGCTCCGCGTTGTTGCCGTCGAGACGGACAACGAGGGGCTTGGTGACTGCCTCGCCCTTCGACTTCAGCAGCTCCAGAGCCTGGACGATGCCGTTGGCGACCTCGTCACAGGCGGTGATGCCACCGAAGACGTTGACGAACACGGACTTGACGTCCGGGTCACCGAGGATGATCTCCAGGCCGTTCGCCATGACCTCGGCGGAGGCGCCGCCACCGATGTCGAGGAAGTTGGCGGGCTTCACGTTGCCGTGGTTCTCACCGGCGTACGCGACGACGTCCAGGGTCGACATGACCAGGCCGGCGCCGTTGCCGATGATGCCGACCTCGCCGTCCAGCTTGACGTAGTTGAGGTTCTTGGCCTTGGCAGCGGCTTCGAGCGGGTTGGCCGCTGCCTTGTCCTCAAGCGCCTCGTGGTCGGGCTGGCGGAAGTCGGCGTTCTCGTCCAGCGAGACCTTGCCGTCGAGGGCCAGGATGCGGCCGTCCTTGGTCTTCACCAGCGGGTTGACCTCGACGAGGAGGGCGTCCTCGGCGACGAAGGTGTCCCACAGGGTCACCAGGACCTCGGCGACACCCTCGGCGACGTCGGCCGGGAACTTCGCCTGGGCGACGATCTCGCGGGCCTTCTCGATGGTGACGCCGTCGTTGGCGTTGACCGGGACCTTCGCGAGGGCCTCGGGGCTGTTGACCGCGACCTCCTCGATGTCCATGCCGCCCTGCACCGAGGCCATGGCCAGGAAGGTGCGGTTGGTGCGGTCGAGGAGGTACGAGACGTAGTACTCCGCCTCGATCTCCGGGGACAGCTCGGCGATCATCACCTTGTGGACCGTGTGGCCCTTGATGTCCATGCCGAGGATGTCCGTCGCGCGAGCGACGGCCTCGTCCGGGGTCGCGGCGAGCTTCACGCCGCCGGCCTTTCCACGGCCGCCGACCTTCACCTGAGCCTTGACGACGGACTTGCCGCCCATGCCCTCAGTGGCCTTGCGCGCCGCCTCAGGCGTGTCAATGACTTCACCGGCCAGCACCGGTACACCGTGCTTGGCGAAGAGGTCCCTCGCCTGGTACTCGAACAGGTCCACGCGCGTCCGTCCCTTTTCTGATGATCGCGGGTTCTGGTGATCGCGTTACGTTCAATGCGATGGGCGTGCCGCGAAGGCAACGTGACTGCGCTGTCACAAGGGAGGCGTACACGGTGTCCGGTACGCGGCATGTCCGTCTCGCAGGTTATCCCCGAGGGCCGTAGGTCCCTAAATCGCAGGTCACACCTGAACGGTGATACCTGTCACAGAGTGCCACTCAGAACCATGATCCGTGTCACGCAGTGTCCGGCACAGGTATGGGCCTCTTCTCGATCGCAGCCGCCATGACCTCGGGAAAGAGGTCTGGAGTGCAGGCGAAGGCGGGTGCGCCGAGGGCGGCGAGCGCGGCGGCGTGCTCGCGGTCGTAGGCCGGGGCGCCCTCGTCCGAGAGTGCGAGCAGTGTGACGAACTGGACTCCGGACGCCTTCATCGCGGCGACCCGCTTCAACATCTCGTTGCGGATGCCGCCCTCGTACAGATCACTGATGAGTACGACGACGGTGTCGGCCGGCCGGGTGATCCGGGACTGGCAGTAGGCGAGCGCGCGGTTGATGTCGGTGCCGCCGCCGAGCTGGGTGCCGAACAGCACGTCGACCGGGTCGTCCAGCTGGTCGGTGAGGTCGACGACGGCGGTGTCGAAGACGACGAGCCGGGTCTGGAGGGAGCGCATCGAGGCGAGGACCGCGCCGAAGACGGACGCGTAGACGACGGAGGCGGCCATCGATCCCGACTGGTCGATGCAGAGGACGACCTCCTTCTTGACCGACTGCGAGGCCCTGCCGTAGCCGATCAGCCGCTCGGGGACGATCGTCCCGGCCCCTTCTTCGCCTCCTGCGCCGGGAATCGGCACGTAGTTCTTCAGGTTGGCGCGAATCGTGCGGTCCCAGTCGATGTCGCGGTGCCGGGGCCGGTTGATGCGGGCACTGCGGTCCAGCGCGCCGGTGAGGGTGGCCCGGGTGCGGGTGGCGAGGCGCTTCTCCAGGTCCTCGACGACCTTGCGGACGACGGCGCGCGCGGTCTCCTTCGTCGTCTCGGGCATCGCCTTGTTGAGGGAGAGGAGGGTGCCGACGAGGTGGACGTCGGCCTCGACGGCCTCCAGCATCTCCGGCTCCAGGAGCAGCGCGGACAGACCGAGCCGTTCGATGGCGTCGCGCTGCATGACCTGGACGACGGAGCTGGGGAAGTACGTCCTGATGTCGCCGAGCCAGCGGGCCACGGACGGCGCGGAAGCGCCGAGTCCTGCGGACCGCTCGCCGTTGCGTCCCATACGGGAGGGGCTTCCGTCCGTGGTGCCGTAGAGCGCGGCGAGGGCGCCGTCCATCGCTGCGTCCCGGCCGGCGAGCGAGCAGCCGGTGCCGTCGGCGGAGTCCCCGCCGAGGACCATCCGCCAGCGCCGGAGCCGTTCGTCGACGGCCTGGTCCGAACTGCCTGTTGCCGTGGTCATCGCGCGGTCACCCCCGTGTGGTCGTACTGGTGGTCACTGTGGCCGTCCTCGCCGTCACTGCTGGCGTCAGTGCTCGTGCTGGTGCCGGTGCCGGTTCCCGTGCCGGTGCCGGTTCCCGTGCCGGTGCCGGTTCCTGTGCCGAGCAGCAGGTGCAGTACCGGCAGTACGGCGTCGGCGCGCTCGCTGTCGAGTACGGGGCCGAAGCCGGTCGGTCCCGCTTCCGCGCCCGCCCCGGCCGCCGGGGCGCCGCCCGGTGGTGCGGGCCCGCGCCTGACCAGCTCGCCGAGGGTGCGCCGGACCCCCGGTTCGTACGCCGCGAACGTGCGCCGCAGCAGGGGCAGTACGTCGGTGAAGGCGTCCGGCGACACCCCTGTCAGCCAGGTGTCGACGAGGCCGAGGAGGCGCTCGTCGTGGATCAGGAGCATCCCCGAACCGGATGCTCCGCCGACGAAGCCCTCGATCCAGGCCGCCGCGTCGGCGGGCGGGGTGCCGGGTGAGAGCGCGAGGCCCATGAGGCGGGCGGCGTCGTCCTCGTCGAGGCGCCCCTCGTCGAGGAGGAGACGGACGGCCCGGCCCCGGACCACGCCGGCGACGGTGTCCCGGCCCGCGAGCCTGCGCAGCACCTTGGCCCAGCGTCCGCGCAGGTCGTGCGGTCCGGCGTCGCCGCTCGGCGGTTCGAGGAGGCCGATCGCGGTGTGCACGGCGTCGACATGGCGGCGCATCCCGGCGGCGCCGTCCGCGTCCAGCCCCGTACAGGCGGGAGGCAGGCCGACGCAGATCCGCTCGGCGAGGCCCGCCGCGACTTCGGCGAGGGCGGCGGTGTCGGTGCCGCGCACGTCGCCGTACCGGAGGGTGCGGGCGAGGGCGGGGAGGGCCTGGGCGAGGTGGCCGACGTCGCTGTCCAGGGCGGCGCGGTCGGCGAGGGCCCGCATCACCACCGGGAGCGCGCCCGGCAGTTCGGCAAGCAGACACTGCTCGGCGAGAGCGGTGATGTCGGCGAGGGCGGTCGCGGAGACGGCCTGCGATTCCGCTTTCGCGGTCGCGGCGGCCAGGACGGTGGTGCCCCACACCCCTGCCTCGGCGACCCGCACCGACAGCTCGGGTTCCCAGCGCAGCCGCCAGCCCTCGCGGAAGGTGCCGGTGCTGTTGCGGGACTCGGCCGCCTCGCCCCAGCCGATGCCGAGGAGACGCAGCCGGTGCAGCAGGCGGCTGCGGGCGGCGTCGGTGTCCTTACGGAGGTCGAGGTCCAGCTCCCGCTCCGCCGCCTCGGGTTTGAGGCGGAGCGTGCGCTGTTGCCGGGTGAGGTCGCGTTGCAGCGGCACGACGGGGGCGGAGTCCGGAACCTCGCCCAGGACGTCGCCGACGATCAGCCTGTCGTGCACCAGCGAGAGCGGTACGTCGGAGCCGTCGCACATCACGGCTCTGATCGCGTCGGTCGTCTCGGTGAGCCCGGCGAGGGGCCGGCCGCGCATCACGGCGAGGGTCTCGGCGAGCCGGACGGCCTCGATGACGTGGGCGGAGGAGACGGGGCGGTCCTCTTCGCGCAGCAGTCCCGCGACCTTGGTCATCCAACGCACGACGGGCCGGTCCGCCGCACCGAAGAGGTGTCCGTACCAGCCGGGCGAGTCGATGCCCGCCCCGTACCCGCTGTGCCGGCCGAGCCGCCGGTGGGTCCAGGGCACCCAGGTCAGCTCGGCCTTGACCTTGGGCAGTCCCTTGAGAAGGGCCCGGTCGGCGGTGAGGGTCGGCGGCTTCCCGCCGAGCGCGGGCACGTGCCAGGCGCCGCAGACGACGGCGACCTCCTCCCCGAACTCCTTCCTCGCGGCGCGGAGTTGGATCCGCATGTACGCCTCGCGCACCAGGTCGCGTCGGTGTCCGCCGTCCCCGTACTCCTGCCGCAGTGCCCCCATGGCCTCGGCAAGCGCCTCGAACGGCGCGAACGGGTCGCCGCCGCCTGCCCCCCGGTGCTCGACGACGTCCTCCCACCAGCGCTCCGGGTCGTCGTACCCGGCGGCCTCGGCGAGCACGGCGAGCGGATCCACCGCCAGCGCCTCGGACTCCCCCGATTCTCGCGGGTCCGTCCCGGGAGCACCCTCCTCCTCCGCGGAGACGGTCTGCTCCTCCCCGGAGGCGTCCTGCTCCTCGCGCACTGCCAGCGAGTGGGCCGCGGGCAGGTCGATGAAACGGACCGGTACGTCGTGCGCCAGTGCCCAGCGGATCGCGACCCACTCCGGCGAGAACTCGGCCAGCGGCCAGAACGACGCACGGCCCGGGTCGTCCAGCACGTGCGCGAGGAGGGCGACCGGTGGACTCATCTGCGGGTCGGCGGCGAGCGGCAGCAGCGCGTCGCCCTCGGGAGGCCCCTCGACCAGTACGACACGGGGGCGCGCGGCGTCGAGCACGGCACGCACCGCGCGGGCCGATCCGGGGCCGTGGTGGCGGACCCCCAGCAGCCAAGGGCCGTGCGGGACCGTGGTGTTCGGCGGTGGCCCCTCTGGGACGGTGGCGGCTGCGACAGCCGCGGCGGTCGTCATGCGGTCACCTCGCGGCAGGCCCGGTAGAAGTCCTTCCAGCCGTCCCGCTCGCGGACGACCGTCTCCAGGTACTCCTGCCAGATCACCCGGTCGGCGGCCGGGTCACGGACGACCGCACCGAGGATGCCCGCGGCGACGTCCCCGGGACGCAGCACGCCGTCGCCGAAGTGGGCGGCCAGGGCGAGGCCGTTGGTGACGACGGAGATCGCCTCGGCCGTGGACAGCGTGCCGGACGGGGACTTGAGCTTCGTGCGGCCGTCGGCGGTGACTCCGGAGCGCAGCTCGCGGAAGACGGTGACCACGCGGCGGATCTCGTCGCTGGCGTCGGTGCCGCCGGGCAGGTCGAGGGAGCGGCCCATCTGGTCGACGCGCCGCGACACGATGTCGACCTCGGCCTCCGGGGTCGCGGGCAGCGGCAGCACGACCGTGTTGAACCGGCGGCGGAGCGCGCTGGAGAGGTCGTTGACACCGCGGTCACGGTCGTTGGCGGTGGCGATGAGGTTGAAGCCGGAGATGGCCTGGCACTCCTGGCCCAGCTCGGGGATGGGCAGGGTCTTTTCCGACAGGATCGTGATCAGGGAGTCCTGCACGTCGGCCGGGATGCGGGTCAGCTCCTCGACGCGGGCGGTCATGCCTTCGGTCATGGCCCGCATGACGGGGCTGGGCACCAGGGCTTCGCGGCTGGGGCCGTGGGCGAGCAGCCGGGCGTAGTTCCAGCCGTACCGGATGGCTTCCTCGGGTGTGCCCGCGGTGCCTTGGACGAGCAGCGTGGAGTCACCGCTGACGGCCGCGGCCAGATGCTCGGAGACCCAGGTCTTGGCGGTGCCGGGGACGCCGAGCAGCAGCAGGGCGCGGTCCGTGGCGAGTGTCGTGACGGCGACTTCGACGATGCGGCGCGGGCCCACGTACTTCGGAGTGATCACCGTGCCGTCGGGCAGGGAGCCGCCGAGCAGGTATGTGGCCACGGCCCACGGCGAGAGCCGCCAGCGGGCGGGCCTCGGCCGGTCGTCGGCCGCGGCCAGCGCCTTCAGCTCCTGCGCGAACGCGTCCTCGGCGTGCGGTCGCAGGGCCTCGGAAGCGTCCGCCGCGCCGGTCTCGGACGTGGTCGCCAGGTCGATTGCAGGCGTGGTCATGGAATCCCCCTCCAGATTTCCCGGATGTGGTCTCCACCGTGCACCATGCCACTGACAATCAAGCGTCGTCGCAGGTCAGACCCCAATTGGCAGTCCTTTGGGGGCACTTCGCCCAGGGCGCCGCTCGCTGGATTTCCACGGCCGTGCAGCTTTCGGCCGCGGCCGAGCACGGAAAAAGGGGATCCGGGCGCATCGACGCCGACGTATTCGCTGGTCAGGGCGATTGTCAGTGGCGGCCTCTACGGTCGGAGACATGAATCAGCTGGGGGTGCGCTGGACGGCGGATCAGGTGCTGGCACTGGCTCCTGACGCCGCCTCACGCAAAGCGGGAAGCAGGCTCGCCACGGCCGGGCCGTGGTCGGGCGCGGGGTGCGACGGCGCGGGCGCACTGTGGGGGTTGTGCAGGGGAAGCGGCAGCAGGCCGTATCAGACCGTCGTCGATCTGGCGGGGTCCAAAGCGGCTTCCAAGTGCAGTTGCCCGAGCCGGAAGTTCCCCTGCAAGCACGCGCTGGGACTGCTGCTGCTCTGGGCGGCGGAGGACCCGGCCGTGGTGGGGGGCGCGGAGCCCGCGGACTGGGCCGCGGAGTGGCTCGGGGGCCGCAGGGAGCGGGCAGCGGGAGCCGCGGCGGAGAAGCAGGGGGGAGCAGAGGGGGCGTCGGAGAGCACTTCGGCCGCGAAGGCGGCCGACCCGGAGGCGGCCCGTCGGCGGGCCGAGCGCCGGGCGGCGCGGATCGGCGCGGGTGCGTCGGAGCTGGAGCAGCGCCTGACTGACCTGCTGCGCGGCGGCCTGGCAGCGGCCGAGCGGTCGGGGTACGGGCTCTGGGAGGAGACCGCGGCGCGCATGGTCGACGCACAGGCGCCCGGACTTGCTTCGCGGGTGCGGGAGTTGGGTTCGATACCGGCTTCGGGCCCCGGCTGGCCGGTGCGGCTCCTGGAGGAGTGTGCGCTGCTGCACCTGCTCGACGGGGCGTGGCTGGGACGGGACCGGTTGCCCGCCGCGCTCGCGACGACGGTGCGCACGCGGGTCGGCCTGCCGTCCTCCCCGGACGGCCCGGCGGTCCGCGACCGCTGGCTGGTCCTCGCGCAGTACGACCATGCCGACAGCAAGGTCACCACCCGCCGCATCTGGCTGTACGGGCAGGGGTCCGGCCGCACCGCGCTGGTGCTGTCCTTCGGCGCGGCAGGCCGGGCCCCGGAGATCGCGCTCCCGGTGGGCCTCGCCCTCGATGCCGAGCTGCTGCCGCACGGCGGGGCGGGACAGCTACGGGCCACGCTGGGCGAGCAGTTCGGGCCCCCGGCCCCGGCCACCGCACTACCACCGGGCGGCACCGCGACCGAAGCGCTGGAGGCATACTCCCGGGCGCTGTGCGACGACCCGTGGCTGGACTCCTGGCCGGTGACTCTCACGTCGGCGATACCGGTGCCGTCCGCCGACGGGTGGCAACTTGCCGACGAGGACGGCAAGTTGGCCCTCCCCGTTGCCCGGACGGCTCTGGGCAGACCCGCCCTCTGGAAACTCGCGGCCCTTTCCGGCGGGGCCCCTGTCTCCGTCTTCGGCGAATGCGGCCACCAGGGCTTCCACCCCCTGACCACCTGGACGCCCGCTTCGCCCACCCCCGTCCCCCTCTCCTGACCCAGCTCTGCCACCGCACGGGCATCGACACCGCCCCACCCACACCGATCCGCGCCGTCCACCCACTCATCCGGAGGGCCCAATGACCACCACCTGGGAAGACCTCGTCACTTCCGCCCTCCTGGGCACCGACCGCCGCCCGACACCCCCGGACCCCAGCCTCAGCCCTGGCCCCGGTCCTGGCTCCGGTCCCGCTTCTGGTTCCATCTCCGGCTCCGGCTCCGGGCCCGGGTCCGGGTCCGCTTCCGGTGCCGTCCCCGGGCCCCCATCGCCTCCCCCGGATCCCCCCACCGCCCTCCTCGACGCCGCTGCCCTCCACACCCTCCGGCGCCGCGCCGGCCTGACCCCCGCTGCGGCGGGCGAGCTCCCTTCCCCCGCACCGGAGGACAGCCGTCCGCCGCTCCCCGCACCCGCCCACCGCCGCCTCGCCCTGCTCCTCGCGGACCGTGCCGCCCCCGCCCAGTCGGGCGGGCGCCGCGGCAGCGCCCCCGACCTGACCGAGCTCCTCCCCCAGTGGCTCGCCGCCGCCAACCGGCACCGCTTCCAGGCACCTGCCGCCCTGCTGCCCGCCCTGCTCGACGCGGCCCGTGCTCGTACGGATCTACGGCCCCAGGCCCTGGAGTTCGCGGGATCGCGGGGGCTGTGGCTGGCCCGGCTCAACCCGGAGTGGAAGTACGCCCTGCGCGGCACCGCGGGCGGGGCCGCACTCCCGGACGTACGGGACGCCGAGGCCGTGCGCACGCTGTGGGAGGAGGGGCTGTTCGCCGAGCGGGTGGGACTGCTCGGCGCCGTACGGGCAGCGGAGCCGGCCGCCGCGCTCGCCCTGCTCACCACGGGCTGGACCACGGAGCGTGCCGAGGACCGGCTGATGTTCCTGGACTCGCTGCGCACCGGACTGAGCGGGAGGGACGAGGAGTTCCTGGAACAGGCACTGTCGGACCGCAGTCGCAACGTCCGGGCGGTCGCCGCGGAGCTGCTCTCCGCGCTGCCCGCCTCCGCGTTCGGCGCACGGATGGCGGCCCGGGCCACGTCGTGCATCGGCCTGGACCGTACGGGCGACGCCGGCGGCATCGCGGTGGAGGCACCGCACGAGTGCGACGCGGCGATGCAGCGGGACGGAGTGGTCGCGAAACCACCGGCCGGACGGGGCGAACGCTCGTGGTGGTTCGGCCAGTTGGTGGAGTCCGCACCGCTCGCGGCCTGGTCGGCGCGGCTCGGGGGACGTACGGCACGGGAGATCGTACGGCTGCCCGTCACCGACGGATGGGGCGAGGAACTGCACGCGGCCTGGTGCCGGGCGGCGATACGGCAGGGCGACTCGGACTGGGCGCGAGCCCTGCTCGGGGCACCGTCCGTGCCGCCCGAGGCGGGTACGGGCACGGCCTCGCTCGCCGAGCGGGCAAAGCTGCTGGCCACCCTGGAGGACGGCGAACGGGCCGACTGGGTGGCCGAGTTCGTCTCGGCACACGGGCTGTCGGAGGCGTTCCAACTGCTGGGGGTCTGCGTGGTGCCGTGGTCGGGGGCGCTCGGCCGGGCGGTCGTCGACGCACTCGACATCGCACGGGACGCGGGGAGCTACCCGTGGAGCTTCAGCGGAGTGATGGGGCTCGCGGAACGGTGCCTCGACCCGGGCGAGGCCGACCGTCTGGAGATCCTGACCACCACACCGGACGAGGCGGAGGGAGCGTCACCGGGAGCCGGGGGCTACTGGTCGGAAGCGTTCCAACGCCTGGTGGGGACGCTGAGGCTGCGGGCGACGATGGTGCGGGAACTGGAAGGGAGACCCGTCACCACCACCCTCTAGCCCTCTTGGCCAGCAAGGCCGCGCCCTACCGCACCCCTCCCCGCCTCTTGGGGCAGCGGGGCCGCCCCTCACCCGCCACCCCCGCCCCCTTGGGCAGCGGGGCCGCCCCCCCCGGGGGGCGGGACGGGTGGGCAAGGG
This sequence comes from Streptomyces sp. NPDC054863, assembly GCF_053610825.1. Lineage (NCBI taxonomy): Bacteria > Bacillati > Actinomycetota > Actinomycetes > Kitasatosporales > Streptomycetaceae > Streptomyces > Streptomyces sp. NPDC054863. The sequence continues at coordinate 10,890 of NZ_JBSGZD010000196.1, forward strand.
GGCGGCCCCCACGCGGAGCACCCCTCCCCCGACCGCACGCCCTCGCGACCGCACCCCCAAGCACCGCGCGCACCCACGCACCCCCGACCGCACCCCGTGCGGCCCGGTGGGCGGCGTGCGGGTGCATCGTGGCTGGTCGCGCAGTTCCCCGCGCCCCTGAAGGGGCGCCCGATGCACGGCTGCACCGCGCGTCCTCAGACGCCGGACGGGCCGGATGTGCCGGATGCGCCGGACAGACCGGAAAGTGCCTGCCGGAACCTCGCTACGCCCCCGCCGTCTGCCTCACATTCGCCCGTACCCACTCCACGATCGCCGTCGTCGTCGCCCCCGGCGTGAAGATCTCCGCGACGCCCTTCGCCTTCAGCGGAGCGATGTCGTCCTCCGGGATGATCCCGCCGCCGAAGACCTTGATGTCCGCCGCGTCGCGCTCCCGGAGCAGGTCGATGACCTTCACGAAGAGCGTGTTGTGGGCGCCGGACAGGATCGACATGCCGATCGCGTCCGCGTCCTCCTGGATCGCGGTGTCCACGATCTGCTCGGGAGTCTGGTGCAGGCCCGTGTAGATGACCTCCATGCCGGCGTCCCGCAGGGCCCGTGCGATGACCTTGGCCCCGCGGTCGTGCCCGTCAAGACCCGGCTTCGCCACCACCACACGGATCGGTCCAGTTACACCCATCGCTGCTGCCTCCCAGTACGCACCGCGCCGCCGTTGGCGCAACGTCCCCGGCCCCAGGAGGGGCAGGGAAGTGAACGAACGTTATCCACAGCATCCCGCACGCCGCCGTTTCACGGTGGACCGAGAGGGGGAAATCACACGTTGGGAAACGTTCGCTGTGCGTCGTACCCGCATCAGCCGGCACCGCAGCCACACACTGCCGCCGCAGCCGGGGCGGTCGCACGGGGAGCCGCAACGAGGTCGCCGCACCACCGCGCCGTCAGCCGCACGGCACGGTGGGACGGCCACTCCCTTCTCCACCGGCCTCCGCCACGGCACCCTATGAGGGCACACGGGGGACAGGGCCGTCCCCCCGCGTGCCGTTCGGGAGGTCGGCCGCCATGAATCTTCCGCCCCAGCCATCCCTGCCGCCCCTGCCATCCCCGGCAGCCCCGGCGCACCTGGCAGCCCCGGCGCAACCGGCAGCCGCATCACCCCCGGCCACCCGTCGGCCCCTCGCGCCACTCGCACCCCTCTCCTCTCTCCTCACCTCGCTGATCACCCCACTGATCACCCCACTGATCGCCCCGTTGATCACCCCCTTCGGCCCGCTGCTGCGTGCCACCGCGCTCGAAATGGCCATCCTGTTCGGGCACTTGATCCTCTATCCCTCGGGGATACGGCCTGAGCGTCCCGCCGAGCCCGAGATACCCACCGCCGGCCGGTCCCGCCCGCCGGTCGTACTGCTGCACGGATTCGTCGACAACCGTTCCGTGTTCGTCCTGCTGCGCCGCTCACTGGCCCGGCACGGCTGGTGTCATCTCGCCTCGCTCAACTACTCGCCGCTCACCTGCGACATCCGCACCTCCGCCGAACTGCTCGGCCGTCATGTCGAGGAGATCTGCGCCAGGACGGGGCACAGCGAGGTGGACATCGTCGGGCACAGCCTCGGCGGTCTGATCGCCCGCTATTACACGCAGCGACTCGGCGGCGACACGCGCGTACGGACACTCGTCACACTCGGAACTCCGCACGAGGGAACACGTGTAGCCCCACCGATGAGCGCGCACCCTCTCGTACGACAGATGCGTCCCGGCTCTTCCGTGATCGAAGAACTGGCTCTGCCCGCACCCGGATGCCGGACCCGTTTCGTGAGTTTCTGGAGCGACCTTGATCAATTGATGGTGCCGGTGGAAACGGCCCGTATCCGCCACCCCGATCTGGTCACCCAGAACGTGCAGGTCAGCGGGATCGGCCATCTCGCGCTTCCCGTGCACCCGGCCGTAGCCGCCGGAATCCGGCAGGCGCTCCAGGCGCAGGGCGTGACCGATGCGGGCTCCCCGGACGTCTCCGTCGCGTGAAGCGCGAGGTAACCGACAGCCCCGGTGTTCAAGGTGTGAATGTGGCGTGATCAAGGCCTTGCATTCCTCGAACATTTGCCGAACGCAGCGCCAAGCCCGCGCCCGCCGTCCGCCAAAAGGCGGCCGAATGCCCGTTTCCTGAATGCCCAAAACCTGCCGAAGATTGTCGCCGCCGCATACCGCCGGGTACAGTCGCGCCACTGCTTTCACTCGGGGTACCCCCCGTACCCCCCGGAAACCAGATCCTGCTGCCGAGGCGAGAGAGACGTTGGTGAACGACCAGCAACCCCACGCCGGGTACGACACGTACCCCACCGGCAGCTTTGACACCGATCCGCTCTTCGGCGGACTGCCGGGTAGCGGCAATCCCAGTGGTCAGTACGACTCCTCCCAGTGGGACACCGGTTCTCAGCAGCACGTGGCGTACGACGCCTATACCGCGCACTCGCAGCAGGGTTACGACTCCACCGGCACCTGGTCCCACCTCGGCGGCTACCCGCAGAGCGCGGACATCCCCGCCCAGGGCGGCCCCGCTTCGTACGACACCGGCTCGTACGGCACCACCACTTCGTACGACAGCGACGCCATGGTCACCGGGCAGTGGGACGCGAGCGCCTGGAACCAGGCGGACCAGGTGCACCAGGCGCACCAGGACCCCTTCGAGACCGGCCAGTTCGACGCCACGCAGTTCGCGTACGCGGCCGACTCGTCGTCGGGCCACCAGTGGCAGGCGTACGACCCGAGTCCTGAGAGCACCGCCTTCGAGACCGGCTCCTTCGACACCGCGGCCTTCGAAACCAGTGCCTTCGAAGCTGCGGCCTTCGAGACCGGCTCCTTCGAGACCGGCTCCTTCGAAACCGCAGGCTCCGAAACCGCGGCCTCCGAGACCGAAGCCTTCGACACCGGAGCCTTCGACGCCACCGCCTGGAACTCCACCGCGGCCGATTCACCAAAACCCGCCGCCGCACCGGCCGACTTCCACACCGCCGAGTTCCCCGTGGTCTCCCCCGACGACGTGCATCCGCACGCGCACGACGCGGGTGACTCAGGACCCGGCCCCGAGCCGGAACCCACGGCGGCCGGCCCCCGCGCCGCCCGCCGAGCCCCCGCGAGCCGAAGCCGCCGCCGCACTCCCGCCAAACGCTCGGCACTCCTCACCGTCGCCGTACCCTCCGCCTGCGTCATGGGCGTCGCAGGAATCGCCGCCGCATCCGTGGGCGGAATCGCCGGTGCCGACGAGGCGAAGCCGAAGCCGAAGACCATGGCCGCCGCCGACCCGGCAACCGTGAAGCCCGTCGCCGTCAACAACATCCACACCCAGCTCGCCGGACTGAGCGCCGACGCCCGCGACTTCGGCGACCGCGCCAGCCGCACGCAGGAACGTATCGACCTCAAGGAACGCCAGGACGCCGAGAAGAAGCGCAAGGCCGAAGAGGCCGCGCGCAAGGAAGCGGCCCGCCCCAAGTACGCCCTGCCCGTCGCACAGCACGGACTCAGCGCGTACTACGGCCAGGCCGGCGTCAACTGGGCGGCCGTGCACACCGGCATCGACTTCCCCGTCGACCTGGGCACCCCCGTGATGGCGGCGACCGACGGCACGGTCAGCGCCGAGTTCAACAGCGCTTACGGCAACATGATGAAGGTCGTTTCGCCGAGCGGTGTCGAGACCTGGTACTGCCACCTCTCCACCACCAAGATCCGCTCGGGCCCGGTGAAGGCCGGCGACGTCATCGGCTTCTCCGGCAGCTCCGGCAACTCCACCGGGCCGCACCTCCACTTCGAGGTACGGCCGGGCGGCGAGTCCGCCGTCGACCCGCTGGCCTGGTACCGCAGCCGCGGCCTCGACCCGACGACGTAACCCGGCACCGTTCGTACGAGAGGGGGCCCGCACCGGATGTC
>NZ_JBSGZD010000197.1:0-14764 GCF_053610825.1 Streptomyces sp. NPDC054863
CTCCACGGTCTGCCCGGGATCGGCCGCATCGGCCAGGTCGGTGATGCGGCGGTTGGTCTCCACCACCTTCTTCCGCAGCGCCTCGGTGCCCGTGGCCGCACCGGGATCGGTGCTGCCGCCGGCGATCCGCGCGGTGAACGCGACGAATTCCTTTGCCACCAGGTCGGCGAGCTGCTGCGCGTGCTCAGGGGTGTCGGCCCTGCCCGAGAGCGTGATGACATTCCCGTCGGCGGCCTTGGCGCTCACCCGGTCCCGCAGCTCGCGGCCCCCGACGCCGCTCCGGCGGAGACCGGCGGCCACGCGGTCGGCCACCGAGGAACTGGTCGCGATGTTCACCTGGGTCAGCAGCCCGCGCTCGTCCCACTGCCCGGGCAGCAGCACCGAAGCCGACGCCGTGTACTGCGGCGGAAACAGCACCGAGGTGCCGAAGCCGAGGAGTGCGCCCACCACGGTGAGGACGGTGAGCAGCCGCCGGCGCCGACGGAGGATCCGCCCGATCGTGGCCAGGCGTATCGTGTCCTCGCTCACGGGCGCTGCCTCCCCCGTGCCCGTATGCGACGGCCCGCCGGAGTGCGGTCACGGCACGCGGCTGCGTAGGCGGCGAGCAGCGACGCCTGCGAGTTCCGCCAGGAGAGCTGCCCGCCGATCCGCTCCTGGCCGGTCTTGCCCATCCGGGCCCGCCTGTCCGGGTCGTCGAGGAGCAGCGCGATCAGTTCGGCGAATCGGGTCTCGTCGTTGGCGGGCGCGTAGACGGCGGCATCACCGGCGGAAACGCGTGCCTCCTTGAGGTCGAAGGAGACGATCGGCCGGCCCATCGCCATGTACTCCAGGACCTTGTTCATGGTCGAGACGTCGTTGAGCGGATTGCGCGGGTCGGGGGAGAGACACACGTCCGCGGTGGACAGGTGGCGCACCAGGTCGGCGTCCGGAATGCGCCCGGTGAATTCCACCTGGTCCGAGAGGCCGAGCTGCTCGGAAAGCTCCACCATCGCGTCGAAGGCGTCGCCCGAGCCGACGAACACCGCGTGCCAGTCGGTCCGTCCGAGCCCGTCGCGCAGGGTCGCCAGTGCCCGCAAGGCGTAGTCGACGCCGTCCTGCGGGCCCATCACGCCGAGATAGCACAGCAGATGGGGCTTGCCTCGCTTCAACTCCGGCTCGGCAGGCACCGGTTGGAACCTGTCGGTCTGCGGCGCGCTGCGCACCACGAAGACGTCCCCCGGCCGCTTGCCGCCACGGCGCACCGCCACGTCCCGGTAGCTCTCGTTCGTGGCGAGCACCACGTCCGCGGCCCGGTACGTCATCCGTTCCAGTGCGCACACGCCGCGGTAGAGCAGGTCCTTGCCGCGGCCGAACCGGGAGAGGTACAGCTCGGGTACCAGGTCGTGCTGGTCGAAGACGAACCGCGCACCGAGCCGCTTCAGCCGCAGTGCCGGCAGGAACAGCAGGTCGGGCGGATTGCAGGCGTGCACCACATGGACCGGGCCGACCTTGCGGGCGAGGCGGGCCGTGTGCCACAACGCCGATCCGTACTCCCGCAGATAGCCGGCCGGCCCACCTGTGGCCGCGCGCAACGGGTAGCGGTGGATCCGCACCCCGTCGATCGAAGCCTCCGGTTCCGTGTCCCGCTTGCTCCCCCGGGGACAGATGACGTGCACCTCCCAGCCCGCGTCGCGGAGCGTCGTGCACTCCTGCCACACCCGCCGGTCGAACGGCACCGACAGGTTCTCCACCAGGATCAGTGCGCGCCGCCGCGGCCGGCTGCCGCCGGGCGTGTCGAACGATGTGTTACCAAGCAAGGCCCACGTACCCCGGTTCGGCCCGGCGCGCATCGGCGTCGGGAAGGTGGATGAGGTCGATGAGGACCGGACCGTCCCCGTGGGGGAGTGCCGACAGCACGGCCGGATCCCTGGTCCCCACCAGGCACACCTCGGCGTGTTCCAGCACCTCGTCGACGGAGTCCGCGAGCAGCTGCGCCAGGTGCGGCAGCCGGGTCTCGATGTACTCGCGGTTCGCGCCGAGCAGCCGGGACAGGCTCACATGGGCGTCGTGGATCCGCAGCTCGTACCCCTTGCCCAGGAGCCGTTCCGCCAGCTCGACGAGCGGGCTCTCGCGGAGGTCGTCGGTGCCGGGTTTGAAGGACAGCCCGAACAGGCCCACCCGGCGCTTGCCGGTGCGCTCGACCAGGTCCACCGCGCGCTGCAGATGGTCGGAGTTGGAGGGCAGCACATGGGCGAGGATGGGCACCGAGACGTCGGCCCGCTGTGCCGCGTACACCAGGCTGCGCAGGTCCTTGGGCAGGCAGGAGCCGCCGAAGGCGAAGCCGGGCCGCAGATAGGCGGGGCTGATGTTCAGCTTGCGGTCGGCCAGGAAGACGTCCATCACCTGGTGCGAGTCCACCCCGAGCGCCTGGCACACCGCACCGAGCTCGTTCGCGAAGCCGATCTTGAGGCCGTGGAACGCGTTGTCCGCGTACTTGATCGCCTCGGCCGTCGGGACCGGCACCCGGAACACCTCACCGGGCAGGCCGTCGTACAGCGCGGCCACCGTGTCGCCGCTCGCCGTGTCGAGCTCGCCGACGACGGTCTTGGGCGGGTCGAAGAAGTCCCGCACGCTGGTGCCCTCGCGCAGGAACTCCGGGTTGACCGCGACCCCGAAGTCCACCCCTGCGGTGCCGCCGCCGGACTTCTCCAGGATCGGAACGAGCAGGTTCAGGCAGGTCCCCGGAAGCATGGTGCTGCGGAACACCACGGTGTGCCGCCCGTCCCGCCCGCCCCGCTCGGCCAGCGCGGCGCCGATCTGCTCGGTGACGCGCTCCAAGTACGTGGTGCACAGGCTGCCGTTGGGCTCCGACGGCGTTCCCACACAGACCAGTGACACCTCGCTGCCCATGATCGCCTCGCGGACGTCTCCGGTGGCGCGCAGCGCTCCGGTCCGTACGACCTCGGCGACGAGCTCGCCGATCCGTTCCTCGACCACCGGGGCCTTGCCGTCGTTGACCAGGTCGACCTTCACCTGGTTCACATCCACCCCGATGACCTCGTGCCCCAGGCCGGCCAGGCACGCGGCCGACACGCAGCCCACGTAACCGAGCCCTAAGACGCTGATCCTCATGTCCCGTTCCTCCCCCCGGGCAGACCCTTCCGGCCTGCCTGCCGTGCGCCGGTCGGACGACGCCCCCCGCTCATCAGTACGCCCCTTGTCCGTGGAGGACCGCACGCAGCGTCTTCCACAAGATCACTGCGTCCAGGGCGAGCGACCAGTCCTCCACGTACCGCAGGTCGAGGCGGACCGCCTCCTCCCACGGCAGGTCGCTGCGTCCGCTGATCTGCCACAGGCCGGTGAGGCCCGGCTTGACCAGCAGCCGCCGCCGGATGTCCGGGCCGTAGGCGGCGGACTCCTCCGGCAAAGGGGGCCGCGGGCCCACGAGCGACATCGATCCGGTGAGCACGTTGAAGAGCTGCGGGAGCTCGTCGATCGAGTAGCGGCGCAGCACTGCGCCCACCCGGGTCACCCGCGGATCCCGGCGGAGCTTGAACAGCAGGCCCGCGCCCTCGTTCAGGTCGGCCAGAGCGGCACGTGCGCCGTCGGCCCCGGTGACCATGGTGCGGAACTTGAAGATGGTGAACTCGCGGCCGTCCTTGCCGACCCTGCGCTGGCGGTAGAGCGCCCCGCCCCGGCTGTCCACCAGGACGAGCAGCCCGACGAGCACCATCAGCGGTGCGAACAGCATCAGCAGGAGCGCCGCGCCCATCCGGTCGACGACCGCTTTGACCGCCCGGTGGCCCCCGGTGAAGGCCGGCATGCTGACCCGCAGCAGTGGGATTCCGAGCACCGCGTCGACGTGCAGCCGCGGGCCGGCCACCTCCATCAGCACGGGGGCCACGATCATCTCGGCGTCGCTGCCTTCGAGGTTCCAGGCCAGCCGCTGCAGCCGGTCCGGTGACCAGTGCGGGTCCGGAGTGAGCGCGACGACACGGTAGCCGTCGCGGTGGACATGGCCCGCGACGTCCGCCAGTTCGCCGACGACCGGCACTCCGTCCAGCCGGTTGCCGTCGGGCCCCAGACCGTCCGTCGTGCACACCGCGTCCACCCGCCAGCCGAGGTGCGGAAATTTGCGGGTACGGGTGATCAGGTCGCGCACGGTGTCCAGGCTCCCGGCAGCGAGCACCGGTCGCAGGCAGCGGCCTTCCTTACGCTGCTTGTGCAGCCAGAGGCGCAGCAGATAACGCGCGATCATCGTGATGAGCGCGATCGCGGGCATCGCGACGAAGATCCAGAGTTTGATGTTGCGCGAGGTGAGGGCGATCCCGCCGAGTGCCAGTACGACGGTCGCCGTGAACAGCGAGCGTCCGAGCCGGCGGAATTCCTCGGCGCCCTGGCCGAGTACGGCGGGAGACCAGGACCGGCTCACCGCAAGCGCTCCCAGCACCAGCAACTCGGTGCCGAAGGCGAGGATCACCCATTTCTCGTGCCAGTTGGCCGCGTCCCGGGCCCCGAAGAAGTTGCCGATCGACATCACCACGACGGCGGTGGCCACGGTGTCGCTGGTGATCACGGTACGGCGGTACCGCTGCTCCCAGTCGATCGCGGGCCGGCTGATTGTCCCGTTCGTCAGGCGCTCGTGCGCCGACGGAAACGGGCTGACTAAATCACCTTGCTGCACGGAACCCCCCAGGTCGACAGTGGTTCGACGTGTTCGCCTAGCACTGCTCCTCCCCCTCCGAGGCCCCCCGGCCCCGCACTGTTCCTCTTCGCGGGAGGCCCCCCGGCCCCCGCGCCGCGCTGTTCCTCACCGCAGGAGGTCTTCGCCTCCCGCGCAGGACATCTCGAACCGTTTCGGCGCTGCTGGAACAACTCGCCCCGGCGCCGGCGGACTCAGATGCCCTGCCAGGCTCTCGGGCTCCAAGAATTGATCACCCCGACGCCCGGCGCCGGGGAGGTGACTGCTGTTTGTCCGTTGCACCGGACTTATTGATCATTATTGGTCGCTTCGTGCTCGAACAGCTGAAGCACGGTCAATCTAGAGCATGGAAGCCAGGATGAAGAGAGAATGTGTGAAATTTGTGCCCGAGCTTTGAGGGTGGATCACGGGCCCGTCATCGCCTGCGGATCCTCGACGCGGAGCACACGCCTGTGACCTGTGAGGACGGGAGGCAGGACTCGCCTCCACGGGCAGCTCAACTCCTCTTTCCGAAGACGAGTACCTCCGTGGAGCCGATGCCCATGGGCGCCAGGAAGCTGGCCTCCAGGCCGCAGCCGAGGGTCGCGAAGAGGTCCACGCATGTCTGGCGAGGCATGGTGGCGGGGTAGGAACCGTGCCCCGCGCCGCCCTCCGTCGCCCAGGTGCGTACCGCGGCCGGGTCCAGACAGGTCTCTGTCATGACGTCGAAGACGATCCGGCCACCGGGCCGCGTGACCCGTGCCATTTCGAAGAAGTAGCGGGAGGCGCAGAGGAAGGTCACGGTGTTGAAGACCTTGTGGGCCTGGACGAGATCGATGCTGGCATCGGGAGTCGGGGCGAGACTGCATCCGGCCGTCGGTTGGGCGACCACACTGAAGGTGTCCACCAGATAGTTGGCCCAGGGCGCTGCCGTCTCGTAGATCTCGTAGCGGCCCGGTGAACACTCCTTGAGCGTCTTCTCCAGATACCGTCCGGACCCGGGGCCGATCTCCAGCACCGTGTCCGGGTCGTCGGCGAAGACGCCGAGAGCGCGTAACTCGTCGATGGTGGACCGGGTGGCGCCCGGCGTCCCGTTCATGACCTCGTCGATGTGGTCACCCACCGACAGTCCGGCCGCCCGTGCGGCCCGCATCGTCGCCTCGAACGGGAGGAAGTCGTCCACGCCGTCACGGTTGTTGGTGCTGCGCACGATGTCGTATCCCGCACGTCCCAGGAGTCGCTTCACCCCCGTTTTCACCACGGACGTTCCCCTGCTTGCTGCCCTCATCAGACATGACCCCCCAGGTCGTCTCCACAGTCGGAGCCAGCATAGGTTCGCGGACGCCGACGCGCAGTGGGCAGAACCCGAACTTCTGGGCCCGGTGCGACAGGGGAAGAGCCGGCAGGCGCTGTGTGCTCACGGCATCAAGTACCCGTGCACGTAAGGGAGTTCACGGTCGGACCTGCTCTGTCGCCGCGTCCCTCAAGGGCGAGGGCGACGACTCTCCCGGGAGGCAACCGGGCGCCCTGGAGCGAGGCGGCTTCGAAGGCCTCGTGGCCGAGTGCCTCCCGTGCTCGCCGTTCCCCCTCGTCATGCGGGGCCCGCCAGTACGCCGAACCGAACCAGGGGACTCCGACGGTGTTCCACTCCTCCTCTGCCGCCCCGAGCAGCACGGCGGCCCGGTGGCTCTCCCCGTCGGCGGCGGCGATCCATCCCAGCAGGTCGACGGTCATGGCCATGCCCAGCCTGTCGCGGAAGTCCCGCTTCATGCGCAGGCACTCCCTCGCGTGCCGGGCCGCCACCACCCGGTCACCACCGGCCCACTCGGCGAAGGCCTGAACGTAGAGGGCGTAGGCGAGGGTCCATTTCTCGTCGTGCGCGGCGCAGATGCTCCGGGCCTTCCGGCAGTGCTCGACCGCCTGGTCAGGCTCGCCCAGGAAGACGCTCGCCATGGCGAGTTGGGTCTGCGCCATGATCACCATGCTGTTCATGTCGCCGAGCGAGGCGTAGCGGTCGAGGGCCTCCTCCAGAAGGAGCAGCGCGTGCCGGGGCTCGTCGCGAAGAAGGGCGGCAGCCCCCGCCATGTGAGTGCCGTGGGCCATGGCCGGATCGTCACCGAGTCGCCCGGCCAGTTCCCGGCACTCCGCCGATCTCGCGACGCTCTCGGTGATGTCCCCGCGCAGATACGCGATCCGGCTCATCACCCACAGAGCCTTGGCGCGTTCCCGCGACGGTTCGCGAGCGAGGCACAGCGCCCGGTCGAGCCAGCGCTGTGCCTCCTCCACGTAGCCGCACGCGACCCAGAAGGGGTACAGCGCGGCGGCCAGGCGGGCACCGGCCAGGCCTTCCCCCGGTGTGGAGAAGGAGAAGCCGAGTGCCTCGCGGAAGTTGGCGTGCTCCCACCGCAAACGGTCCGCCCAGTCGGCCTGGCCGGCTCCGAACCACTCCGACTCACCCTGTTCGGCGAGTGCCAGGTAGTGGTCCCGGTGCCGGCGCCGCAGAGCGGTCCGCAGGCCGGCGTCACAGATCTGCTTCCGCCCGTATTCGCGGAGCGTTTCCAGGAGCCGGAAGCGGATGCCCCCTTCGGACCTCTCGCGGATCAGGACCGACTTGTCGACGAGCCCGTCGACCAGGTCGAGGACCTCCTTGGTCGGGAGGTCCTCACCGGCGCAGACGGCCTCGGCCGCCTCAAGGTCGAAGGTGTCGGTGAAGGTCGACAGCCGTGCCCAGAGCAACCGCTCGTCGTCCGTGCACAGATGGAAGCTCCAGCACACCGTCGCCTGCAGCGTCTGATGGCGTGGCAGCGCGGTGGGCCTGGCCGTCGTCAGCACGCGGAAGCGGTCGTCGAGCCGAGCCAGCAGCTGTTCGGGCGACAGGGACCGCAGCCGTCCGGCCGCCAGCTCGATCGCCAACGGGATGCCGTCGAGCCGTTGGCAGATCCGGGTCACGGTCGCCTTGATCTCCGGCGACATCGGGAACCCGCAAGGAACCGCGGCGCGGGCCCGGTGTGCGAACAGGGTGACAGCGGGCGCGTCCTCGTCCTCCTCGGGCCGGGCCGGTTCTGCGTGATCCGCTTCGTGCCGGGCCGGTTCTGCGTGATCCTCTTCGGGCCGGACCGGTCCTTCGTGATCCGACTCGGGCCGGACCGGCCCTTCGCGAGTACGCGGGGTGTCCGGCAGCACCCGCAACGGCGCCACCGGGAAGATCTGCTCACCGTCGATGCCCAGCGGCTGCCGGCTCGTGGCGACGACCCGCAGGTTCGTGGCCGCCCGGAGCAGGGTGTCGACGAGCACGGCACAGGCGTTGAGCAGGTGCTCGCAGTCATCGAGGACCAACAGGACCTGCCGGTCCCGAAGATGCCTGATCAGGGAGGCCGGGGGCGCGCGCCCCGTCTGGTCGTGGATGCCCAGGGCCTCGGCCACGGCGTGCGGGACGAGTCCGGGATCGGAGAGGCCGGCCAGCCCGACCAGCCACACGCCGTCACGGAAGGCCGGCTGGAGGTTCAGCGCGGCGCGGAGCCCGAGGCGGGTCTTGCCCACGCCGCCGACCCCGGTGAGCGTCACCAGCCGGTCGGTCGCCAACAGGTCGCGCACCCGGTCCAGTTCGTGCTCCCGACCCACGAAGCTGGTCAGCTCCGTGGGCAGGTTGCCGGGCGCCCGCAGCTCGCCGCTGTGGTTCTGGTCGTGGCTCTGGCCGTCGCTGTGGGGAGTGTCCCTCCGTACCGGGTCGGCCGGCGCCGGGCGGACCGGGGCCGGCGGGTCCAGCGCGGCGTCGGCGGCCAGGATCTGTTCGTGCACGCGCCGCAGTTCCGCACCCGGCTCGATGCCGAGCTCCTCGGCCAGCAGGTGGCGGGCCTCCCGATATGCCTGGAGCGCCTCGGCCTGCCGGCCGGAGCGGTGCAGGGCACGCATGAGCAGGCCGTGCAGCCGCTCGCGCAGCGGATGCGCGGCGATCAGGCGGCGCAGCTCGCCGACGAGGTCCGCATCGGCGCCCAGTGTCAGATCGACCTCGATGCGCTCCTCCAGCACGCCCAGCCGGTGTTCCTCCAGCCGGTCCCGCTCGGCATCCAGCAGCGGACTGGCCAAACCCTCGCACAGCCTGCCCTGCCACAGCTTCAACGCGGCGTGCAGCGCCTCGGCCGCCGTGGGAAGGTCCCCGGCGGCCCGGGCGGACCGGCCCCGTTCCAGCTGTTCGGTGAGCACCTCCCAGTCCAGCCCGCCGGCAGGCACCGTCAGCAGGTAGCCGGCCTCGGTCCAGTTCAGCACCCGTGACGGAGCGCGGGCCTGGCGGCCGGGTTCCAGCACCCGGCGCAGTCCCGCGGCGTGCCGCTGCAGCAGGTTCACCGCCCGCCCCGGAGCCGCCGTCCCCCATACCGCCTCGATCAGCTTTTCCCGGGACACGGGCCGGTTGGCGTGCAGCAGCAGCACAGCGAGCATCACCCGCTGCTGTACCGGCCCGGCATCCAGTTCCTCCACGTCGCGGCACACCCGCAACGGGCCCAGCACATTGAACCAAAGCGTTCCGGACATCGACTGATCATCCATCGACGCCACCCCCGTGAAGCAGTCGTCTTCAACTTAACCGGAACAACGCCCGCCGGACACCCATGGGGCGGTCCCATCGCACCGGTGGAAGCCGGTACCGCGACCCGCCCCGCACCACTGGCCCGCACGAGGAGACGGAAGCCCCACCCCGGCCGCCTCTCGTGCGGGAGACCTTCGGCGTCACTCCTCAGGGAAGACGCCGGGGCGTGGCCCGAGGGTGCCTGAGGAACGGAAAAATCGCGGCCGTGCCCGCATGGGGGCACGCCGCGCGACAGTCCGGAAGCTCTGGCCCCGGCCGTCCCGGTGGCGCATCCGGTGGTCCTGCGGGGGTCCGGCCGCGACGAGTTGCCGCGCCGGGGACGGGAGCTGCCGGGCCGCTACGTCAATGCGCCGTCGAGCCAGCGGTGGAGGAACCTCCGGCTCCGGTTTTCGAGCTGCCCCGCAAGCCGGTGCGTGTCCTCCCGGATCTCCTTGACGGACACCCCAGCGGCCTGCGCCACCTCATGGGCATGGCCGATGAGCCAGGACTCGATGGCTCCGCCGAGAACTTCCACGTGGAACTGCAGTCCCAGGGTGGAGCGCCCGAGCGCGAAGGCCTGGTTCCTGCACACCGGTGTGGAGGCGAGATGCGTCGCCCCCGCCGGCAGGTCGAACGTGTCGCCGTGCCAGTGCAGTACCGGCGAGGTCAACTCGGAGAGAGGAGATCCGGCCCCCGCCTCGGACAGTGCGACGGCACCCCAGCCGATCTCCTTCGCCCTGGCCGGGTAGACCTCGGCGCCCAGCGCGGCAGCGATCAGCTGGGCACCCAGACAGATGCCCAGCACGGGTTCCTCGCGGGACAGCCGGCCCCGGATCAGCGCCAACTCCTCCTGGAGGAACGGATAGGCATCGGTCTCGCCCGCCCCCACCGGTCCGCCGAGCACGACGAGCAACTGCGGAGAGAGCCGTTCGACCTGTTCCAGGAGCCGCCCCTGCCCGGCCTCCACGTACGTGATGCCGATGTTCCGTTCCCTCAGCACCTGTTCGAAGGAACCAAGGTCCTCGAAGGCGACGTGCCGGATCGCCACAGCTTCTGTCATCTCGATCTTCCTCGGGAATCCGACGGTGCACCGGACCACTGCGGCCGGTGGTGCTTCAGTGATCAGAGGTCCAGCACGAGCCGGGAACCACTGGCCCGGGAGACGCAGATCATCATGCTCTCCCCGGACGCCTTCTGCTGATCGGTGAGGATCGAGTCCCGATGCTCGGGGGAACCCTCGACGACGCTCGTCTCACACGTCCCGCAGATTCCTTCGCGGCAGGCCGCGAACGTCCGTACGCCCGCTCGATCAGCCACGTCGAGGATCGACTCGTGCGGCGGGACCGACAGGGTCAGGCCCGAGCGCCGGCACACCACTTCGAAGCCCGTGGCGCGGTCCTCCTCCTCGGGCGGCACCGGCCGGGCCCTGAAGCGCTCCGTACACAGGCTGCCGGCCGGCCATCCCGTGCAGCGGCTCTCCACGGCGCCGACCAGGGGTTCGGGCCCGCAGCAGTACACCAGGCAGTCCTGGCGCGGCGCATTCAGCACCTTCGCCAGCGGGAGCAGCCCGGCTTCGTCCTGCGGATGGACCCGTACCCGGCCGCCGTAGGCCGCCAGCTCGTCGAGGAAGGCCATCGACGCCCGGGACCGCCCGCCGTAGAGCAACTGCCAGTCCCGCCCGTCCGCCTCGGCCGAGGCCACCATCGGAAGGATCGGTGTGATGCCGATGCCCCCCGCGATGAAGAGGTAGCGGGCGGCCGGCTCCAAACGGAAGTGGTTCCGCGGGCCGCGGACCAGCACGGTCGCCCCGATGCCCAGTGCCTCGTGCACGTGGCGGGATCCGCCGCGACCGTTCGGCTCAAGAAGTACGGCGACGCGCCATGCGTACCGATCGGCCGGACTGCCGCACAGCGAGTACTGCCGTACCAGGTCGACCTCGGGCAGGATCAGATCTATGTGGGCCCCCGGCGTCCAGCGGGGCAACTGCCGCCCGGCCGGATCGACAAGGGTGAGGGTGACCACACCGGCGGCGGCCCTCACCCGCTCGCTGACGCGAAGGACGGTGGTGTATTCGTGACAAGGTCCGGGCGCCCTCGGCGCCAACAATTCTGCGGTGTCGACCGACATTTCCTGCTAACTCCTGCGTTCTGTCTCATCATTGCTGACAATCGAGTCAAGGTGGCGAGCCGGTCCGGTGCGCCTGTGCCGCTGCGCACCGGACCTTCTCCGTCAGGCGATCAGACCCTGCCGGGAGAAACTGCTCCGGGCCGCTGCGGAGTCCAGGAGGCCGATCTCTTCCGCAAGCGAGACGATCTCCGAATAGTTCAGCGACGTCAGGTCGACGGCACCCGAACTCCTGCATTCCCGAATCATCTCGTCGGCCTGCGGGAATCCGATCTGCCGCAGTAAAGAAAGCCAGACATCCAGCTCCCGGTCCGCGAACCAGACCACGGGTTCGGACAGGACGTCGGCGAAAGCGGCACGCTGTTGTTCCGTCAGCTCGTGGGCGAAAAGCTGCGCCAGGGACATGAAGAGCGGACTGTGCACCATCTCGTCGTGGCGGTGCGCCGCCACCGTCATGCGGTTGAAGGACTGGATCTCCTCGCTTTCGCTGAGCAGGTGCAGGTAGTCGCTGATGAAGATCTCCGACACCACCGCCGTGGCGAACTGGATCATCCGCCCCTGCCAGGGGTCACTGGACTGCTGCTGGCGCCTGCGCATGTGGCCGACCAGGTTGAACTGGGGAATCACCAGGTCTCCCAGCCCACGTCGACCGCGCGTCAGCCGACTGGCCTGCTCCACCAGGTGTACGTGGTACACCTCGTCGACCATCGTCTCGCAGACCGCCTTCTGCGAGTCGTCGGAACGCAGGCCGGGCATCGTCCCCCGGAGGATGTCGAGACAGGTCGGGTTCACGATCTCCGTCTCGATCTGCACGGTCTTGGCGTTGTACATCAGCCAACCGCAGCTCAGAACCCGGGACTTCAGTTCCGGCGAACACGACTGGTACTGCGGCAGGTGCCGGAACGGCAGGAGACTTTCGAGGAAGTCCTCCTTGTCCGCCTCGAAGAACGGCTCCAG
Source organism: Streptomyces sp. NPDC054863 (assembly GCF_053610825.1). Taxonomy (NCBI): domain Bacteria; kingdom Bacillati; phylum Actinomycetota; class Actinomycetes; order Kitasatosporales; family Streptomycetaceae; genus Streptomyces; species Streptomyces sp. NPDC054863. The sequence goes on from NZ_JBSGZD010000197.1 coordinate 12,306, forward strand.
CTCTTGCTTCTTCACATAGGCCCGCCGGGGCCAACTGGTGGCGAGCCGCTCCAGCATGATCCTGGTGTGGGACAGGTCCTTTCCGTCGGCCCGGGGATCCAGGCTCTCGTCCGTCATCTCCGTCATCACGAATTCTTCTCCCATGCGGCGACGTGGCCGCTGTTCACTTCTCCGGAATTCTTCCTGCGGGTGCCCCTGGGCGTCCTGCTTCGCCCGGTCATCGATTCCGCCCGACGGCGAACTCACCGTGAAACATCATCAATCCGTCGTCGCAGTCGTAGATCTTGGCCACCTTGTCCGTATTGGTGTCGATCCGGATGAGGTGATCGCTGACGAAGCTGGAGACGAAAACGGATTCCTCGTCGAACATGGCCGTGGCCGTGTGGGCGTTGCGGAAGTCGGAGGGAAGCTCGCGGCCGGGGCGCAGCCGCTTGAGGAGACCGGGCTTGGCAGGGTCCTGGATGTCCCAGATCGAGATGTAGCCGTCCCGTCCGTAGTTGAAAGGACTCTCGAACTGCGGACCCCACGAATCCTCTTCCGCCACGTACAACTTGCCCTTCGCGATCGCCAGGTCCGAGGGCGACCTGTACATTCCCGCGCCTCCCGGCGTGCGGGTGGGACCTATGACGCATTCGGCGGTGTCCAGCTCGGTGTCGACCAGCCAGACACTCGGCCCGACGAGCGTGGCCCCCTGGGGCGTCCTCGACGTGGACCCGATCTGCATGGCTCCGACGTAGGCGTAGCGGTTGTCGATCCAGGTCGCGTAGTGCGCGAAGGCGCCGTACTCGGTTTCCGTCCCCAGCGTGATCGCGTGTGTCGCCTCGACCCTGCCGGTGTAACGGTCGGGCCGGTAGACGCGCACCTCACCGATGTCGTAGTCGTACCCGACGCCCAGTCCGACGGTGCCCTCCGCGTTGAAGTTCACCCCGTGGGTCTGCCTGGTCAGTTGGCGGTCCGAGTACAGGACACGCTGCTCCAGCGTGCCGTCGGGCCTGATCCTGAACCCACGCACGCGGTCGTCCGTGTAATGCGTGATGTAGGTGAACTTCGAGCGCGGCAGGAAGGTGGGGCCGTGCGTCTGGGTGTACAGAGGCCTCGTCCACGGCATGATCGGCTGCTTCGCCGAGGTCTTCTTGAGGTTCGGCATGTCGGACGGCGTCCCCGCGACATCCAGCGGAACGATCTGCCGGATCTCCACGTCGGCGCTGCCGGCGTCCCAGTCGACGGAGTTCAGGTGCAGTACGACGATGGACCCGTCGAAGGGCGGGATGGCGTCCGTGGCGATGTACACCGTCTCCTCGTCGGAGGCGATCCACGAGTGCTGGAGGCTGGCCGGCTTCCAGCCGTCGAGGCTTTCGAGCGGCACCGTCACCAACTTGTCCTCGTCCGCGTGGACCAGGACGAGTTCCTTGGACATCATGTTCACTCCGGTGAGAATGTGCATTCTCTCTTTGCTCCTCTTTCGACGTGGGTGTTCACGGTTTCGGTGTGGGTGTTCCCGCACATTGATCGACGCCGATCTGCCGTGCTGCCGTGCTGCCGTTGTTGTGGGCGGAGCAGGCCGAGGAAAGTTGTCAGGACCTGATACCGGCCTCGGCCGGCCCTCTGCTTCCCGCTCGACGCGACGGAGAACTCATCGTGCTCGCGCGGGTTGCAGCATCTGTTGCAGGACTCGTTGCAGCGGCCCTGTCGGCCCCTCGCCGTCGAGCTCAGCGGCCCTGGTGGTCACGCCGGGCGGGAGCGGCGGCACACCCGAGGGCGGGCGGACGGTCCTTCAGTTGCCCCCGCGGTCCGGCGTGCGAAGGCCGGTTCGGTCCGTGTGGGTGCCGAGCCAGGTGCGGATCGCGTCCGCCGTGGTGCCCGCGTGTTCCTCGTTGATGCTCCAGTGGCTGCCGGAGACGTCCACGGTGTCGTGAGGCGCCGGCCAGGAGGCCCGTAGGGCACCGTCCCGGGCCTCGTGCCCGCCGGGGGTCCGCAGCCGCGGTACCGGTTCGGTGGCGCGGATCAGCAGAGTGGGGACGCCGGTCGGCGCCGGCCGCCAACCGCGGGCCATGCGGGTGTAGGCGCCCAGCGCGGCCATGGACATGTCGTCCACCGCCTCGTCGAACCGCGCGCCCATCCGGAGGGCGAGCCGGGCGGGCATGGCGAGCAGCCCCGGATCGTCCTCGCGGTCCGGTGTGACGTGGTGGGTGTCGACGACGACCAGGGCGGACGGCGGAGTACCGGTGGCCGCGAGCCGGGCGGCCACCGAGTGCGCGGGGTAGCCGCCCATCGAATAACCGAGGAGGACGTACGGGCGGTCGCCGAGGTGCTCGCGCACGGTGGCCGCGTGCAGCTCCACCAGCGTTTCCCAGTCGCGCGGGACGGTGTCTCCGCGGTCGACACCGGGGTGCTGCATCTCGAAGACGTCCCGCTCGCCGCCGAAGGAGGGGGCGAGCGCCGTGTACCAAGGCCTGCCC
>NZ_JBSGZD010000198.1:0-14655 GCF_053610825.1 Streptomyces sp. NPDC054863
GGCCTGGATCAGATCTCTTCGTGGCCGACGGCGCGACGCGCGTCCGCGTCCAGGACGCCCCAGCTGATGAGCTGTTCGGTCAGGACCGACGGCGACTGGTCGTAGATCACGGCCAGGGTGCGCAGGTCGTCCTGACGGATCGACAGCACCTTGCCGTTGTAGTCGCCGCGCTGCGACTGGATCGTGGCCGCGTACCGCTGGAGCGGGCCGGCCTTCTCCGCAGGAACGTGCGCGAGACGCTCCAGGTCGAGACGGAGCTTCGGCGGCGGCTCGGCGGCCCCGCCGGGCGTCGTACCGGGCAGGAGTTCCTGCACGGGGACCCCGTAGAAGTCCGCCAGCTCGGCGAGGCGCTGCACGGTCACGGCACGGTCGCCGCGCTCGTACGAACCCACCACGACCGCCTTCCAACGGCCCTGGGACTTCTCCTCGACACCGTGGAGGGAAAGGCCCTGCTGGGTGCGGATCGCCCGGAGCTTGGCCCCGAGCTGCTTGGCGTATTCGCTGGACATAAAGCTCCCCGGACGCTGGAACATTGCGGCTCCGCCGCGTGGCTGGTAACTCACTGTGAGGTTACGCAGCGTTACTTGGATGCGTCAAGCCGAACGGGTGGGAGCCCCGGGAGAGAAGGGATCCGAGCCCCCTGGTACCGTGGAACACGTACATCCGACGTCCTTTAAGAACCGTCCTGTGAGGCGGAGAAGGAGGTCCGTTTCATTATGGACACCAGCGACATTGCAAGCACGGGCAATACCGGCAATTCAGATGGAGCGCGGGCCGTTCTCGAAGGCCCCGACATCGCACGGGTTCTGACCCGTATCGCGCACGAAATCGTCGAACGCGCCAAGGGCGCCGACGACGTGGTTCTCCTCGGCATTCCGACCCGCGGTGTTTTCCTCGCCCGCAGGCTCGCCGCCAAGCTCGAAGAGATCACCGGCCGCCCGATGCCGGTCGGCTCCCTCGACATCACCATGTACCGCGACGACCTGCGGATGCGCCCCGCGCGCGCCCTGGCCCGTACGGAAATCCCCGGTGACGGCCTCGAAGGACGCCTGGTCGTCCTCGTCGACGACGTGCTCTTCTCCGGCCGGACCATCCGCGCCGCCCTCGACGCACTGGGCGACCTCGGCCGCCCGCGCGCGGTCCAGCTCGCGGTCCTCGTCGACCGCGGCCACCGCGAACTGCCGATCCGTGCCGACTACGTCGGCAAGAACCTCCCCACGTCGCTGCGGGAGACGGTCAAGGTCCTGCTGGCCGAGGAGGACGGTCGCGACACCGTGCTGCTCGGCCTCCAGCAGACCGCCCCGGCCGAGAGCAAGTAGCTCCCCCTCCTCCGTGCGGCCCGTGATCCGGGTCGTACGGATGCTGCTGCCTGCTCGTACGCCTTCCTCACCTCCGTACACCTGGAGAGAACCCAAGATGATGCGCCACCTCATCTCGGCCGCCGACCTCACCCGCGACGACGCCGTCCTGATCCTCGACACCGCCGAGGAGATGGCCCGGGTCGCGGACCGGCCGATAAAGAAGCTGCCCACCCTGCGCGGCCGGACCGTCGTCAACCTCTTCTTCGAGGACTCGACGCGGACCCGGATCTCCTTCGAGGCGGCCGAGAAGCGGCTGTCCGCCGACGTCATCAACTTCACCGCCAAGGGGTCGTCCGTATCCAAGGGCGAGTCCTTGAAGGACACCGCGCAGACGCTGGAGGCGATGGGCGTCGACGCCGTCGTCATCCGGCACGGCGCGAGCGGCGCCCCGTACCGCCTCGCGACCTCCGACTGGATCGACGCGACCGTCATCAACGCCGGCGACGGCACGCACCAGCACCCCACGCAGGCGCTGCTCGACGCCTTCACGATGCGGCGGCGGCTGGTCGGCCGGGACGCAGGGCTCGGCCAGGACCTGGAGGGCAAGCGGATCACGCTGGTCGGCGACGTGCTGCACAGCCGGGTCGCCCGCTCCAACGTCGACCTGCTGCACACCCTCGGCGCCGAGGTCACCCTCGTCGCGCCGCCCACCCTGCTGCCGATCGGCGTCGAGCACTGGCCCGCCCACGTCTCGTACGACATCGACAGCGTGCTCGCCAAGTCCGACGCGGTGATGATGCTCCGCGTCCAGCGCGAGCGCATGAACGCGGCCTTCTTCCCCACCGAGCGCGAGTACTCGCGGCGGTACGGGCTGAACGGCGAGCGGATGGCGAAGATGCCCGAGCACGCCATCGTCATGCACCCCGGCCCGATGGTCCGCGGCATGGAGATCACCGCCGAGGTCGCCGACTCCGACCGGTGCACGGTCATCGAGCAGGTCGCCAACGGGGTCTCCGTGCGGATGGCCGTCCTCTATCTGCTTCTGGGCGGGAACGAATCCGCCGCCCCCAGCAACACTCGTACCGAGGAGAGCAAGTAACCATGAGCAAGACCCTGATCCGTGGTGCGAAGGTGCTGGGCGGCGAGGTCCAGGACGTCCTGATCGACGGCGAGAGCATCGAGGCGGTCGGAACCGGCCTCCGGGCCGAGGGCGCCGAGGTGATCGAGGCCGACGGCAAGATCCTGCTGCCGGGCCTCGTCGACCTGCACACCCACCTGCGCGAGCCGGGCCGCGAGGACTCCGAGACCGTGCTGACCGGCACCCGCGCCGCCGCCTCCGGCGGTTACACCGCCGTCTTCGCCATGGCCAACACCTTCCCGGTCGCCGACACCGCCGGTGTCGTCGAGCAGGTCTGGCGGCTCGGCAAGGAATCCGGCTACTGCGACGTGCAGCCCATCGGCGCCGTCACCGTCGGCCTGGAGGGCAAGCAGCTCGCCGAACTCGGCGCGATGCACGACTCGGCCGCCGGGGTGAAGGTCTTCTCCGACGACGGCAAGTGCGTGGACGACGCCGTGATCATGCGGCGCGCGCTGGAGTACGTGAAGGCCTTCGGCGGCGTCGTCGCCCAGCACGCCCAGGAGCCCCGCCTCACCGAGGGCGCCCAGATGAACGAGGGCACCGTGTCCTCGGAGCTCGGCCTCGGCGGCTGGCCCGCCGTCGCCGAGGAATCGATCATCGCGCGTGACGTGCTGCTCGCCGAGCACGTCGGCTCGCGGGTGCACATCTGCCACCTGTCGACCGCGGGATCGGTCGAGATCGTACGGTGGGCCAAGTCGCGCGGCATCGACGTGACTGCGGAGGTCACGCCGCACCACCTGCTGCTCACGGACGAGCTGGTCCGCTCGTACAACCCGGTCTACAAGGTGAACCCGCCGCTGCGCACCGAGAAGGACGTCATGGCGCTGCGCGAGGCGCTCGCCGACGGCACGATCGACATCGTCGCCACCGACCACGCCCCGCACCCGCACGAGGACAAGGACTGCGAGTGGGCCGCCGCCGCCATGGGCATGGTGGGCCTGGAGACCGCGCTGTCCGTCGTCCAGCAGACGATGGTGGAGACGGGACTGCTCGACTGGGCGGGCGTCGCCGACCGGATGTCCTTCGCCCCGGCCGGCATCGGCCGCCTGGCGGGCCACGGCCGTCCGGTCGCCGCGGGGGAGCCCGCGAACCTGACCCTGGTCGACGCCGCTTACCGTGGACAGGTGGACCCCGCGGGCTTCGCCTCCCGCAGCCGCAACACCCCGTACGAGGGCCGTGAGCTGCCGGGACGCGTCACCCACACCTTCCTGCGGGGCCGGGCAACGGTCGTGGACGGGAAACTCGCGTGACATCTCTCATTACGTTGGCAGCCGAGGCCGAGCAGAAGTCGGCCGAGGTGACGAACTGGTCCGGGCGGATCGGCTGGGTCGTCGGCCTCGCACTCTTCGTCGCCCTCGTCTACTGGCTGATGCGCCAGGGCTGGAAGTGGCGCGCCACCCTCCAGTCGGACCTGCCCGAGCTCCCCGAATCGCCGTCGGAGCCTGGTGCGGCCAAGCTGAGGATGAGCGGTCGCTACCACGGCTCCACGACCGCCGGTCAGTGGCTCGACCGGATCGTGGCCCACGGTCTGGGCACGCGCAGCCGGGCCGAGCTCACCCTGACCGACCAGGGCCTGGTGGTCGTACGCCCCGGGGCGGACGACTTCTTCGTCCCGGCCGCGCAGCTCGTCGAGGCCCGCCTCGACAAGGGCATCGCGGGCAAGGTCCTCGCGGAGGGCGGCCTGCTGGTCGTCACCTGGGAGCACGGCGGCAAGCGACTCGACTCAGGCTTCCGCTCCGACTCGGCGGCCGAGCACGCGGCCTGGGTCGAGGCCATCAACTCCATGAACACAGTCAGCACTACGGAAGGCACCGCACGATGACGATCTCCACCCGGGGAGCCGGCAAGGCTCCCGCCGTACTCGTCCTGGAGGACGGCCGCAGCTTCCGCGGCCGTGCCTACGGGGCCGTGGGGGAGACCTTCGGCGAGGCGGTGTTCAACACCGGCATGACCGGCTACCAGGAGACCCTCACCGATCCCTCGTACCACCGTCAGGTCGTCGTGATGACCGCCCCGCACGTGGGCAACACCGGCGTCAACGACGAGGACGACGAGTCGGCGAAGATCTGGGTGGCGGGCTACGTCGTCCGCGACCCCGCCCGCGTCCCGTCCAACTGGCGCGCGCAGCGCTCCCTGGACGACGAGCTGGTCGAGCAGGGCGTCGTCGGGATCTCCGGCATCGACACCCGGGCGCTCACCCGCCACCTGCGCGAGCGCGGCGCCATGCGCGTCGGCGTCTTCTCCGGCGAGGCACTGGCCGACGAGGCCACACTGCTGGCCCGCGTGCTGGAGGCCCCCCAGATGAAGGGCGCCGACCTGTCCGCGGAGGTCGCCACCAAGGAGACGTACGTCGTCCCCGCGGTCGGTGAGAAGCGCTTCACCGTCGCCGCCATCGACCTCGGCATCAAGGGCATGACCCCCCGCCTGATGGCCGAGCGCGGCATCGAGGTCCACGTGATGCCCGCCACGGCGAGCGCCGAGGACCTGTACGCCGTGAACCCCGACGGCGTCTTCCTCTCCAACGGCCCGGGCGACCCGTCGACCGTGGACCTGACCGTCATCAAGGCGGTCCTCGAACGCAGGACCCCGCTCTTCGGCATCTGCTTCGGCAACCAGATCCTCGGCCGCGCGCTGGGCTTCGGCACGTACAAGCTGAAGTACGGCCACCGCGGCATCAACCAGCCCGTGCAGGACCGCACCACGGGCAAGGTCGAGGTCACCGCGCACAACCACGGATTCGCCGTCGACGCACCGCTCGACAAGGTCTCCGACACCCCCTACGGCCGCGCCGAGGTCTCCCACGTGTGCCTCAACGACAACGTGGTGGAGGGCCTCCAGCTCCTCGACCAGCCGGCCTTCAGCGTCCAGTACCACCCCGAGGCAGCAGCGGGTCCGCACGACGCCGCGTACCTGTTCGACCGCTTCGTCACTCTCATGGAGGGCCCGCGTGCCTAAGCGCACCGATATCCAGTCCGTCCTGGTCATCGGTTCAGGACCGATCGTCATCGGCCAGGCCGCGGAGTTCGACTACTCCGGCACCCAGGCCTGCCGCATCCTCAAGGCCGAGGGCCTGCGGGTCATCCTGGTCAACTCCAACCCGGCGACGATCATGACCGACCCGGAGATCGCCGACGCCACCTACGTCGAGCCGATCACCCCGGAGTACGTCGAGAAGATCATCGCGAAGGAGCGCCCCGACGCGCTGCTCCCGACCCTCGGCGGCCAGACCGCGCTCAACACCGCGATCTCCATGCACGAGCAGGGTGTGCTGGAGAAGTACGGCGTGGAGCTGATCGGCGCCAACGTCGAGGCCATCAACAAGGGCGAGGACCGCGAGCTCTTCAAGGGCGTCGTCGAGGCAGTCAAGGCCAAGATCGGCTACGGCGAGTCCGCCCGCTCGGTCATCTGCCACACGATGGACGACGTCATCGCGGGCGTCGACACCCTCGGCGGCTACCCCGTCGTCGTCCGCCCCTCCTTCACCATGGGCGGCGCGGGCTCCGGCTTCGCGCACGACGAGGAGGAGCTGCGCCGCATCGCGGGCCAGGGCCTCACGCTCTCCCCGACCACCGAGGTGCTCCTGGAGGAGTCCATCCTCGGCTGGAAGGAGTACGAGCTGGAGCTGATGCGCGACAAGCACGACAACGTCGTGGTCGTCTGCTCCATCGAGAACTTCGACCCGATGGGCGTCCACACCGGCGACTCCATCACCGTCGCCCCGGCGATGACGCTGACCGACCGCGAGTACCAGCGGCTCCGCGACATCGGCATCGCGATCATCCGCGAGGTCGGCGTCGACACCGGCGGCTGCAACATCCAGTTCGCGATCGACCCGACCGACGGCCGGATCATCGTCATCGAGATGAACCCGCGCGTGTCCCGTTCGTCCGCCCTGGCGTCGAAGGCGACCGGCTTCCCGATCGCGAAGATCGCTGCCCGTCTCGCCGTCGGCTACACGCTGGACGAGATCCCGAACGACATCACCGAGAAGACCCCGGCCTCCTTCGAGCCCTCCCTCGACTACGTCGTCGTCAAGGTCCCGCGCTTCGCCTTCGAGAAGTTCCCGGCCGCCGACGCCACCCTCACCACCACCATGAAGTCGGTGGGCGAGGCCATGGCGATCGGCCGCAACTTCACCGAGGCGCTCAACAAGGCGCTGCGCTCGCTGGAGAAGAAGGGCTCGCAGTTCACCTTCGTCGGCGAGATCGGCGACAAGGCCGAACTCCTGGAGATCTCCAAGGTCCCCACCGACGGCCGCATCAACACCGTCATGCAGGCCATCCGGGCCGGCGCCACCCAGGAGGAGATCTTCGACGCCACGAAGATCGACCCCTGGTTCGTCGACCAGCTGTTCCTGATCAAGGAGTACGCGGACGAGCTCGCGGCAGCCGACAAGCTCGACCCCGACCTGCTCGCGGAAGCAAAGCGGCACGGCTTCTCGGACGTCCAGATCGCCGAGATCCGCGGCCTGCGTGAGGACGTCGTCCGAGAGGTCAGGCACGCGCTCGGGGTCCGCCCGGTCTACAAGACGGTCGACACCTGCGCCGCCGAGTTCGCCGCCAGGACGCCGTACTTCTACTCCTCGTACGACGAGGAGAGCGAGGTCGCGCCGCGCGAGAAGCCCGCCGTGATCATCCTGGGCTCCGGCCCGAACCGCATCGGCCAGGGCATCGAGTTCGACTACTCCTGCGTCCACGCCTCCTTCGCGCTGAGCGACGCGGGCTACGAGACCGTGATGGTCAACTGCAACCCGGAGACCGTCTCCACGGACTACGACACCTCCGACCGCCTGTACTTCGAGCCGCTCACGCTCGAAGACGTGCTGGAGATCGTGCACGCGGAGTCCCTCGCGGGCCCGATCGCCGGTGTCATCGTCCAGCTCGGCGGCCAGACCCCCCTCGGTCTCGCCCAGGCGCTCAAGGACAACGGCGTCCCCGTCGTCGGCACACCGCCCGAGGCCATCCACGCCGCCGAGGACCGCGGCGCGTTCGGCCGGGTGCTCGCCGAGGCGGGCCTGCCCGCCCCCAAGCACGGCACCGCGACGACCTTCTCCGAGGCCAAGGCCATCGCCGACGAGATCGGCTACCCCGTCCTCGTACGCCCGTCGTACGTGCTCGGCGGCCGGGGCATGGAGATCGTCTACGACGAGACCCGCCTCTCCTCCTACATCGAGGAGTCGACCGAGATCAGCCCCTCGCGGCCGGTCCTCGTCGACCGTTTCCTCGACGACGCCATCGAGATCGACGTCGACGCCCTCTACGACGGCACCGAGCTCTACCTCGGCGGCGTCATGGAGCACATCGAGGAAGCCGGCATCCACTCCGGCGACTCCGCCTGCGCGCTGCCCCCGATCACCCTCGGCGGCCACGACATAAAGCGCCTGCGGATCTCGACGGAGGCCATCGCCAAGGGCGTCGGCGTCCGCGGACTGATCAACATCCAGTTCGCCATGGCCGGGGACATCCTGTACGTCCTCGAAGCGAACCCGCGCGCCTCGCGCACCGTCCCCTTCACCTCGAAGGCGACCGCGGTGCCGCTCGCGAAGGCCGCCGCCCGCATCTCGCTGGGCGCCACCGTCGCCGAACTGCGCGCCGAGGGCATGCTGCCGAAGACCGGCGACGGCGGCACACTGCCGCCCGACGCACCGATCTCCGTCAAGGAGGCCGTGATGCCGTGGAGCCGCTTCCGCGACATGCACGGACGCGGCGTCGACACGGTCCTCGGTCCGGAGATGCGCTCCACCGGCGAAGTTATGGGCATCGACTCGGTCTTCGGCACGGCGTACGCCAAGTCGCAGGCCGGCGCGTACGGTCCGCTGCCGACGAAGGGCCGCACCTTCATCTCGGTCGCCAACCGCGACAAGCGCTCGATGATCTTCCCGGCACGTGAACTCGTCGCCCACGGCTTCGAGCTGCTGGCCACCTCGGGCACGGCGGAGGTGCTGAAGCGCAACGGCATCAACGCCACCGTCGTGCGCAAGCAGTCCGAGGGCGAGGGTCCGAACGGCGAGAAGACCATCGTCCAGCTCATCCACGACGGTGAGGTCGACCTCATCATCAACACCCCGTACGGCACGGGCGGCCGCCTCGACGGCTACGAGATCCGTACGGCTGCGGTGTCCCGCTCCGTGCCCTGCCTCACCACGGTCCAGGCGCTCGCCGCCGCCGTGCAGGGCATCGACGCGCTCAACCGCGGTGATGTCGGGGTCCGTTCACTCCAGGAACACGCGGAGCATCTGACCGCGGCCCGCGAGGACAGCTGAGAACGAGGGGGACACCGGAAACGGTGTCCCCCTCTTCGCGAGCCCACCCGTACTTCCCGAAGGCAGTCACCCATGTACAAGTTGCTCTTCCGCCTCGTCTTCCAGCGGATGGACCCCGAGAAGGCCCACCACCTGGCCTTCCGCTGGATCCGGCTGGCCGCCCGCGTGCCCGTCCTGCGCACCTTCGTCGCCGCCGTCCTCGCGCCCCGGTACAAGGAGCTGCGCACCGAGGCCCTCGGCCTGCGCATGCACGGCCCGTTCGGCCTCGCCGCCGGCTTCGACAAGAACGCCGTCGCCATCGACGGCATGACGATGCTCGGCTTCGACCACATCGAGATCGGCACCGTCACCGCCCAGCCGCAGCCCGGCAACCCCAAGAAGCGCCTCTTCCGCCTCGTCGCGGACCGCGCGCTCATCAACCGCATGGGCTTCAACAACGAGGGCTCCGAGGCCGTGGCCGCCCGCCTGGCGGCCCGTAACCCCGTCTTCAAGGGAACGGTCGGCGTCAACATCGGCAAGACCAAGGTGGTCCCGGAGGAAGAAGCGGTCGGCGACTACGTCACCTCCACCGAGCGCCTCGCCGCCCACGCGGACTACCTCGTCGTCAACGTGTCCTCGCCGAACACCCCGGGCCTGCGCAACCTCCAGGCCACGGAGTCGCTGCGTCCGCTCCTCACCGCCGTACGGGAGGCCGCCGACCGCACCGTCACCGGCCGCCGCGTCCCGCTCCTGGTCAAGATCGCCCCGGACCTCGCGGACGAGGACGTCGACGCCGTCGCCGACCTGGCCCTGGAGCTCGGCCTGGACGGCATCATCGCCACCAACACCACCATCGCCCGCGAGTCCCTCGGGCTGAAGTCCTCCCCGGACCTCTACCGGGAGACCGGCGGCCTCTCCGGCGCCCCCGTCAAGGCGCGCTCCCTGGAGGTCCTGCGCCGTCTGTACGCCCGCGTGGGCGACGAACTCACCCTCGTCGGGGTGGGCGGCATCGAGAACGCCGAGGACGCCTGGCAGCGCATCCTCGCCGGCGCCACCCTCGTCCAGGGCTACAGCGCCTTCATCTACGAAGGCCCGTTCTACGCCCGCGCGATCCACCAGGGCCTGGCCGCGCGCCTCGCGAGCAGCCCGTACAAGACCCTCGCCGAGGCCGTCGGCGCAGACACCAGGAAGGCCGCCGCATGACTGTGATCCCCTTCGGCACCCGGCTCCGCAGCGCCATGGACACCCGCGGCCCCCTCTGCGTCGGCATCGACCCGCACGCCTCGCTCCTGAACGCCTGGGGCCTGGGCGACGACATCCAGGGACTGGAGAGCTTCACGCGCACCGTCGTGGAGGCGCTCGCCGACCGGGTGGCCGTCCTCAAGCCGCAGTCCGCGTTCTTCGAGCGGTTCGGCTCGCGCGGCATCGCCGTACTGGAGAAGGCCGTCGAGGAGGCCAGGGCCGCCGGGGCCCTGGTCCTGATGGACGCCAAGCGCGGCGACATCGGCTCCACCATGGGCGCGTACGCCGCCACCTACCTCGACCCCGCCTCCCCGCTCTTCTCCGACGCGGTCACCGTCTCCCCGTACCTCGGCTTCGGCTCGCTGCGCCCCGCGCTCGACCTCGCCAGGGAGAACGGGGCCGGAGTCTTCGTCCTCGCCCTCACCTCCAACCCGGAGGGCGCCGAGGTCCAGCGCGCCACGGCGGCCGACGGCCGCTCCCTCGCCCAGCTGATGCTCGACCACATGGCCGCCGAGAACGCGGGCGCCGACCCGATGGGCTCCGTCGGCGCGGTCGTCGGCGCGACCCTCGGCGACGCGGGCGCGAACCTCGCGATCAACGGCCCGCTGCTCGCCCCCGGCATCGGCGCGCAGGGCGCGACGCCGGCCGACCTTCCCGGAGTCTTCGGTTCCGCGGTCGGCAACGTCGTACCGAGCGTCAGCCGGGGCGTACTGCGCCACGGACCCGACCGCGCCGGACTGCGGGACTCGGCCCAGCGCTTCGCGGACGAGGTGCGCGAGGCCGTTTCGGGAGCGTGAACACCCGGCCGGGAGCGGCCGGGGCGTGATGTTGACGAATTCCTGACCCAAATCCAGGGTGTTATGGGGTAAATGTCCCGCTCGTCTGAGGCTGACCAGGACTTTTAGTCCGTTCTCACTGACGGGAGCGGCCATGCCCGCTAGTCTCCGACGAGAGCAAACACACAGCTCCACCGTGTGCCGCTCACCGAGTGCGGAGCCATCGGCTTCCGCACCGGTCCGTATCCGACAGTTCGACATCCGAGGTGACGTAGGCGTGGCTCTTCCGCCCCTTACCCCTGAACAGCGCGCAGCCGCGCTCGAAAAGGCCGCCGCGGCTCGCCGGGAGCGGGCCGAGGTCAAGAATCGACTCAAGCACTCCGGCGCTTCCCTCCACGAGGTCATCAAGCAGGGCCAGGAGAACGACGTCATCGGGAAGATGAAGGTCTCCGCCCTCCTGGAGTCCCTGCCCGGCGTGGGCAAGGTCCGCGCCAAGCAGATCATGGAGCGGCTCGGCATTTCCGAGAGCCGCCGGGTGCGTGGTCTCGGCTCCAACCAGATCGCATCCCTGGAGCGTGAATTCGGCGGCAGCGCTGCCTGAGCGCCCCCGTCGGAGGTCCGGCGTTCCCGGCACCCCCGGGAAGCTGGAATAATCGCTCCATGGCTGCAACATCCCGGGGGACGTCCCCCGCACCCCCGGACGTACGTCCGCGGCTGACCGTGCTCTCCGGCCCCTCCGGGGTCGGTAAGAGCACGGTCGTGTCGCACATGCGCAAGGTCCACCCCGAGGTCTGGCTCTCCGTCTCGGCCACCACCCGCAAGCCGCGTCCCGGCGAGCGCAACGGTGTCCAGTACTTCTTCGTCACGGACGAGGAGTTCGACAAGCTGATCGCCAACGGCGAACTGCTGGAGTGGGCCGAGTTCGCGGGCAACCGCTACGGCACCCCGCGCGAGGCCGTCTCCAAGCGTCTGGAGGCGGGCGAACTCGTGCTCCTGGAGATCGACCTCCAGGGCGCACGCCAGGTCAAGGAGTCGCAGGCCGACTCCCAACTGGTCTTCCTCGCCCCGCCGAGCTGGGACGAACTGGTCCGCCGCCTCACCGGCCGCGGCACCGAGTCGCCCGAGGTCATCGAGCGACGACTGGCCGCCGCCAAGATCGAACTCGCCGCCGAGGCCGAGTTCGACACCACCCTTGTCAACACCTCCGTCGAGGACGTAGCACGTGAGCTGCTAACGTTGATGGAAGTTGTCTGATCTTTGTCCATTTTTTCGGGCGCCCCAGAAGACCGGTAAGTCCGGGAAGCCGGGTATCCCGGAAGTTTTCGGAAGGTAGAGCGTGTCCTCTTCCATTTCCACGCCCGAGGGCATCATCAACCCGCCGATCGATGAGCTGCTTGAGGCTACGGACTCCAAGTACAGCCTCGTGATCTACGCGGCCAAGCGCGCGCGTCAGATCAACGCGTACTACTCCCAGCTCGGCGAAGGCCTGCTGGAGTACGTCGGTCCGCTGGTGGACACCCACGTCCACGAGAAGCCGCTCTCGATCGCCCTGCGTGAGATCAACGCGGGTCTGCTGACGTCGGAGGCCATTGAGGGCCCGGCGCAGTAAGCGTTTCAGCACCTTCACCACAGGCCCGACGGCTCGTCCGTCGGGCCTGTGGTGTGTGATGGGTCCGTACGAATCCATTGAGCGCGGGGAGCCCCAACCGTGGAGAAGCAGGTCAAGCCGAAGGTCGTCCTGGGAGTCAGCGGGGGCATCGCCGCCTACAAGGCGTGCGAGCTGCTGCGTCGGCTGACCGAGTCCGGCCATGACGTACGGGTCGTACCGACCGAGGCGTCGCTGCACTTCGTGGGCGCGGCCACCTGGTCGGCGCTGTCCGGCAACCCGGTCTCCACCGAGGTCTGGGACTCCGTCCACGAGGTTCCGCACGTACGCATCGGCCAGCACGCCGACCTCGTCGTCGTCGCCCCGGCCACCGCCGACATGCTCGCCAAGGCGGCGCACGGCCTCGCCGACGACCTCCTCACCAACACGCTCCTCACCGCCCGCTGTCCGGTGCTCTTCGCCCCCGCGATGCACACCGAGATGTGGGAGCACCCGGCCACCCAGGAGAACGTGGCGACGCTGCGCCGCCGGGGCGCCGTCGTCCTGGAGCCCGCCGTCGGCCGCCTGACCGGCGTCGACACCGGCAAGGGGCGCTTCCCCGACCCGGTCGAGATCTTCGAGACGTGCCGCAGGGTGCTGGCGCGCGGGGTGGGCGAGGCCGACCTCTCCGGCCGCCACGTGGTCATCAGCGCGGGCGGCACCCGCGAGCCGCTGGACCCGGTCCGCTACCTGGGCAACCGTTCCTCCGGAAAGCAGGGGTACGCCCTCGCGCGCACCGCCCTCGCCCGTGGCGCCCGCGTCACGCTCATCGAGGCGAACACCGGTCTGCCCGACCCGGCCGGCGCCGACATCGTGCGCGTCGGGACCGCCGTGCAGCTGCGGGAAGCCGTCCTCAAGGCCGCGGCGGACGCCGACGCGGTGGTGATGGCGGCCGCCGTCGCGGACTTCCGCCCCGAGACGTACGCCACAGGCAAGATCAAGAAGAAGGACGGCGAGGAACCCGCGCCGGTCGCGCTGGTCCGCAATCCGGACATCCTCGCCGAGGTCGCGGGCGGCGGTACCGGGGAGCGGCTGCGCCCGGGACAGGTCGTCGTCGGATTCGCCGCCGAGACCGACGACGTACTCGCCAACGGGCGCAAGAAGCTCCTGCGCAAGGGCTGTGACCTGCTCGTCGTCAATGAGGTGGGAGAGCGCAAGACCTTCGGTTCCGAGGAGAACGAAGCGGTCGTGCTCGCCGCGGACGGGGCGGAGACCCCGGTGCCGTACGGGCCGAAGGAAACTCTCGCCGACGTCGTGTGGGACTTGATTGTCCCTCGGCTCAGGTAGATCGTTCTCGGCCCTTTTCAGTTGATTTGAGGGTAAGGAATCCCGTCAAGACGGGATTTTTTACCCCTGGCGTCGCTCACTTTCCGTACTGCACAATGCAGTGCCGCGGATCACACACCGGCAATTCGGTGAGACACGTGGTCCAGCAGGCAAGAGCGACCGATAAAGTGGAAGCGGATCGACGCCGGGCGCAGCTCCCGGCCGATTCACCAATGATCAGCCAGCAGCCGCTGCAACCCCAGGGAGCGTTGTGTCCCGTCGTCTCTTCACCTCGGAGTCTGTGACCGAGGGCCACCCCGACAAGATCGCTGACCAGATCAGCGACACGATCCTCGACGCGCTCCTGCGGGAGGACCCGACATCCCGGGTCGCCGTGGAGACCCTGATCACGACGGGCCTCGTGCACGTCGCGGGTGAGGTCACCACGAAGGCGTACGCGCCGATCGCGCAGCTCGTGCGCGAGAAGATCCTCGACATCGGCTACGACTCCTCGAAGAAGGGCTTCGACGGCGCCTCCTGTGGCGTCTCGGTGTCCATCGGCGCGCAGTCCCCGGACATCGCGCAGGGCGTCGACACCGCGTACGAGAAGCGGGTCGAGGGCGACGAGGACGAGCTCGACAAGCAGGGCGCGGGCGACCAGGGCCTGATGTTCGGCTACGCGTGCGACGAGACCCCGGAGCTGATGCCGCTCCCGATCCACCTCGCGCACCGCCTGTCGCGCCGTCTGTCCGAGGTCCGCAAGAACGGGACGATCCCGTACCTGCGCCCCGACGGCAAGACCCAGGTCACCATCGAGTACGACGGCGACAAGGCCGTCCGCCTCGACACGGTCGTCGTCTCCTCGCAGCACGCGTCGGACATCGACCTGGAGTCCCTCCTCGCGCCCGACATCCGCGAGTTCGTCGTCGAGCACGTCCTCAAGCAGCTCGTCGAGGACGGCATCAAGCTGGACACCGAGGGCTACCGCCTCCTCGTCAACCCGACGGGGCGTTTCGAGATCGGCGGCCCGATGGGCGACGCCGGCC
>NZ_JBSGZD010000199.1:0-14595 GCF_053610825.1 Streptomyces sp. NPDC054863
CGCGCCGCCACAGCTTTCCGGGGGGGGCCGCGGCCCGCGCCACGGGACGACGAGTTGCTGCGCTGCTGCTTACTGCGCGCTGC
The DNA here is from genome assembly GCF_053610825.1 of Streptomyces sp. NPDC054863. Classification (NCBI taxonomy): domain Bacteria; kingdom Bacillati; phylum Actinomycetota; class Actinomycetes; order Kitasatosporales; family Streptomycetaceae; genus Streptomyces; species Streptomyces sp. NPDC054863. The sequence goes on from NZ_JBSGZD010000199.1 coordinate 84, forward strand.
CTCTATGAGGCGGCGGTCATACGGGCTGCCAGAGGGCGGGGACGTTCGGGGGCGTCCAGCCCTCCTGTGCCTGGTGGCCCTGGAGGCACCGGTAGGTGGTACCCCCGTACGTCACCTGGGCGCCCGTCGCGTAGACGGTGCCCACCGCCCAGGTGCCGCCGGGCTCACCCGGGCCGGGACCCGGGTCGTCGGAGGTGGTCTTGAGAGTCAGGGCGTACGCCTGGAGCAGGGGGTTGATCGGCTGGTAGAAGGTCGTGCCGCCGGTGCGGCAGTTGCCCGAGCCGCCGGAGGTGACGCCCTGCGCCTGGCTGCCGGATATGAACGAGCCGCCGGAGTCGCCCGGTTCGGCACAGACCGAGGTGCGGGTCACCCCGCTGATGGTCCCCTCGGGGTACGTCACGCTGGTGTTGTGCTGCTGGATGGTGCCGCAGTGCCAGCCGGTGGTGGAGCCCGACCGGCACACGGAGGCGCCGACCGCTGCCTGCGTCGAGCCGGTGACCTGGACGTTTCCGCTGCTGCCCTTCACATACGGCGTCGAGGTCCAGTTGGTGTTGGTGGCGACCCAGGCGGTGTCGCGGCCGGGGAAGGTGGAGGCCTGGAAGGAGCCCTGCGCGACCTGGTTGTAGCCGGTGGTGGTGGTGCCCGGCCGGCCGCAGTGCCCTGCGGTGGCGAAGCCCTGCTGCGTCCCCTTGGTGACGGCGAAGCCGACCGAACAGCGACCGCTGCCGTTCATGTAGTACGCGTCGCCGCCCCTGATGTCGTACAGCGGACGGGGCTGCTGAGCGGACTTCTCCGTCCGTACGAGAGCGGGATCGACACCCGCTGCTGCGACGAGGGCCTTCGCGGCGGCAGGACTGACCGCCTGCAAGGTCACTTCATTTGTCCTGACATTCACAAAGCGGACGGGCACGTTCGTCGCGGCTGTCGCCGTGGCAGCCCTGTCGAGCTTCGCCAGCGCTGTGTCCAGCTGCCGCAGGGTGTGCCGTACGACGAGGGCACGTGCCCCCTTCGCCTCGATGGACGGAACGTCGGAGGCGTCGGTGGTGGCCACGGTCAGCGTCCCGGAGTCGTCGCCCTGCACCCAGGCACCGGCGAAGTCCCGCCCGAGCGCGTTCTGCAGCCGTCCCGCGACGGCACCGGCCTCGGCCTCGTTCACCAGTCGCGCGGCGGCCTGCTGCCCGGTGACGCCGAGGTCGCGCTGCATGGCCCGCAGCAGTTCGGGGGATGCCTTTCCGACGCCCAGGGTGTCGGCGGCCGAACGTGCGGAGGCTGCTGCGGGGTCCGCGGACGCGGTGCCGGGCAGCCCTGCCAGTACGAGCGCGCCGACCGCGGCGAACGCGGCGCAGGCCGCCCTGGCATGTCTGTGGAGCATGCGGGTTCTCCTCGATCTCGGTGGGGGTACCGAAACCGTAGGACTGAGCAACTGTCCTGCGGGAGCTGCCAGTTGCCCCCTCGCTCAGTGTTATGCCCCACACGGGGTCACGGCCTGGACGGGCCCCGGTACATCTCGGCGAGCAGGAATGCCAGGTCGAGGGACTGGGTGTGGTTGAGGCGGGGGTCGCAGGCCGTCTCGTACCGGTGGTGCAGGTTCTCGGCCAGTACCTCGTTGCCGCCTCCTGTGCACTCGGTGACGTCGTCGCCGGTGAGCTCGACGTGGATGCCGCCCGGGTGGGTGCCCAGCGCCTGGTGGACCTCCACGAAACCGCGCACCTCGTCGAGCACCGTGTCGAACCGGCGGGTCTTGTGGCCGCTCGCGGCGGTGGTCGTGTTGCCGTGCATCGGGTCGCTGACCCAGCAGACCAGCGCACCCTCCGCGTTGACCTTCTCCACGAGGGTGGGAAGCAGGTCGCGGACGCGGTCGGCGCCGGCCCTCACCACGAAGGTCAGCCGGCCGGGTTCGCGTGCCGGGTCGAGCCGGTCGATGAGCTTCAGGACGGTGTCGGGGTGCGTGGCAGGGCCGAGCTTGACCGCGATGGGGTTGTGGACCTTGGAGAAGTACTCGACGTGCGCGCCGTCCAGGTCCCGGGTCCGTTCACCGATCCACAGCAGGTGGCCGCTGGTGGCGTAGGCCCGCCCGTTCGCCGGTTCGGTGCGGGTCAGGGCGGCTTCGTAGTCGAGCAGCAGCCCTTCGTGGCCGACGAAGAACTCGGCGGTGCCCAGCTCCCGGGTGTCGACCCCACACGCCTGCATGAAGTCCAGGCTGCGGCCGATCTCGTCGGCCAGTTCCTCATAGCGTTCGCCGACGTGGGAGTCGGCGACGAAGCCCCGGTTCCACGCGTGCACCTGACGCAGATCGGCGAATCCGCCGGTGGTCAGGGCCCGTACCAGGTTGAGCGTCCTGGCAGACGCCTCGTACATCAGGCGCAGCCGCCCGGGGTCGGCCCTGCGGGCCTCGGCCGTGAACTCCAGGCCGTTGACCGCGTCGCCGCGGTAGGAGGGCAGCGCGAGGCCGTCCCGGTGCTCGACCGGGCTGGAGCGCGGCTTGGCGTACTGTCCGGCCATCCGGCCGACCTTGACGACCGGCAGCGCGGTGGCGTGGGTGAGCACGACGGCCATCTGCAGGAGCGTCTTGAGGCTGCCGCGGATCGCGTCGGCGGTCACCCGGTCGAAGGTCTCGGCGCAGTCCCCGCCCTGGAGCAGGACGGCTTCCCCGCGGGCGACGGCGGCCATCCGACGGCGCAGTTGGTCGCATTCGGCGGCGAAGACCAGCGGAGGAGCCGCTTCCAGCCAGCCGGTCACGGCACGCAGCTCTTCCGTGCCCTGCCAGCCCGGCTGCTGCCCGGCGGGAAACGCGCGCCAGGATTCGGCGGCCGTGCTCTTCCGCCGGGATTCATCCGTACTGCCCGTGGCTTCTTTCATGATTCTTTCCATTACTGCCTTCCGGTGCGGAGGCCCATAAAGAACGTGCGGCAACTCAATCCGCGCGGTCCTGTTCGGGTCAAGCGATTCGGGAATGGCCCGTATCAGGGGTGAGGAATTGGTCTGGCCCAGCTCTCGTATCCGCTGATTCACTCGCTCTCAACCGAGTCCAGAGGGAGTTCACCTTGCCGGAAACAACAACGATCGGTGTGCGGGTCACCGAGGCGGGGCTGCCGCGTCACGACCCCCTCGACCTCTATGTGCGCCTGCGGGACGTCCTTCCGGAGCAGGACGTGTTCCTCTTCGAGAGCCTGGCGGGAGCCGAGCAGGACCGCCGGTCGGCCGTCGTCGGCTTCGGCCGGCTGGCCGAGATCCGGGTGTTCGACCGCCACATCGACCTCGACGGGGCACCGGCCGTCGCCCGGGCGCTCGCCGCGGCGGCCGAGAGTGCCGGGCTCACGGCGGACCCCACGGCCGGGACCGGGACCGGGACCGGGACCGGCGCCAGTGCCAGTGCCAGTGCCAACGACGGTGCCCGCGCCAGCGCCAGTACCAGCGCGCGACGGTTGCACTTCGCCACTCCCGACCAGCTGTGGGAGGCGCTGGCCGCGGCTCAGCGGCTGTTCGCCGTGGAGAGCGCCGTGCCCACCACCTCCTACGCGTTCGGCTTCCTGACGTCCCTCGCGTACGAATCCGCCTGGCTCATGGAGTCGCTGCCGGCCCGGACCGCGGAATCACCGATTCCGGACATGACGCTCACGCTCTTCCAGGAGACCGTCTGGTACGACCTCACGGCGGGCGGCGCGCGCCGACTGCGGGCCGAGAGCCCGGAGTTCCCCGACACGACGGCGGGCGTCGACGTGCTCGCCCTGGCGGCCGAGGCGTCCGGGCCTGTTCCGGAGGGATCGCGGCCCGGCGTGCCGGATGTGCCCGTTCCGCTGTCGGTGCGCGACAGCGTGAGCCGCGAGACGTTCCTGGGGTGGGCCGAGCGGTGTCTGGAGCACATCGGCGTCGGCGACATCTACCAGATCCAGATCGGCCATCGCATCGACGTCCGCACCGCCCTGACACCCGTCGAGGTCTACCGGCGGCTTCGCCACCGCAATCCCTCGCCGTACATGTTCCTCATGCCGCGGGCGGGCAGCACGCTGATCGGTGCGAGCCCGGAGCTGTTCTTCCGGATCGAGGGCGACGAGATCCTGATGCGCCCCATCGCGGGCACCGCCAGGCGCGGCCCCGACGACGAGGAGAACCAGCGGCGCATCAAAGAGATGCAGGAGAGCACCAAGGAGCGGGCCGAGCACATCATGCTGGTCGACCTCTGCCGCAACGACATCGGCCGGCTGGCCCGGCCCAGCACCCAGCCCGTGGACCGACTGATGGCGGTGGAGGGCTTCTCGCACGTCTTCCACCTCGTGTCGACGGTGTCCGGCCGGCTGGAGGCGGGTGTGGACACGTGGCAGGCGGTGCGTGCGACGTTCCCCGCGGGGACCATGACCGGCGCCCCGAAGGTGCGGGCCATGGAGATCATCGACGGTCTTGAGGAGGAGCCGCGGGGCAATTACGCGGGCGCCGTGGGGCTGGTGGACGTACGCGGCTGGAGCGAACTGGCGCTGTGCATCCGCACGGTGGAGTACGACGGGGACACCTACTCGACCCAGAGCTCGGCGGGCATGGTCGCCCAGTCGGAGCCCGCGGCCGAGTGGCAGGAGACGCTGTCGAAGATGGGGGCCGCCTACTGGGCGCTCACCGGTGAGGAGTTGCAGTCGTGAAGGAAATCGGGGACATGCGGGTCCTGCTGATCGACGCCTACGACAGCTTCGTGCACATCATCGACCAGTACCTGCGCACGCTCGGGGCGCGGACCGAGGTCGTACGGTCGCTGTCCCGCTCGCCCGGCCGACTGGCGGCGTCCGAGCCCGACGCAGTAGTACTGGGCCCCGGCCCGGGCCACCCGGCCGACTCCGGTCACGTCGAGCTGGTGCACGAGTTCGCCGGCCGGGTACCGCTGCTCGGCGTCTGTCTGGGGCACCAGGCGATCGCGCTCGCCCACGGCGGCCGGGTCGAGGTGGCGGGCGAGCTCATGCACGGGCGGACCAGTACGGTGCGGCACGACGGCGCCGGGGTGTTCCAGGGGCTCGGCAACACCCTCGAAGCCACCCGCTACCACTCGCTGATCGTCTCCGATCCCCTCCCGGACCAGCTGGTTTCCACGGCCTTCGCCACCGACCACGGATATGTGATGGGCCTTCGGCACCGCACGCTGCCGATCGAGGGGGTGCAGTTCCACCCCGAGAGCATCACGACCAACGGCGGTCTGGTGATGCTGGAGAACTTCCTGCGGATGCGGACGAGCGTCTGACCGCCGCCACTTCGCCCCTGACCGCCGCCACTTCACGTCTGGCCCCCGCCATTTCGCCTCTGACCGCCGCCACTTCACGTCTGGCCCCCGCCGCTTCGCCTCTGACCGCCGCCACTTCACGTCTGGCCCCCGCCGCTTCGCCTCTGACCGCCGCCACTTCGCGAACGGCCTCCGCCACCTCCCGGACTGCCTCCGCCACTCCGGAGCGCGGCAGGTGCGCGTGCCCGATCACCAGGGCGGGTGTCTGGCCTCCCGGCCTGACGTGGAACGCCGCACCTCCGCGCACCAGTACGGACCGGCGCAGCGCCCCTGCCACCAGCGCGGCCTCGTCCGTGTGCCGGGGCAGTCGTACGTACGCGTGCAGGCCCGCGGCCCGTCCGAGGACCTCGGCGCCCGGCAGGTGTCTGAGTACCGCTTCGTCGAGCGTTTCCCGGCGGCTGCGGCACAGGGCGTTCAGCCGCCGCAGGTGGCGGTCGAACAGCCCGCTGCGCAGGAATTCGGCGAAGGCCAGCTGGGTGAGGGTCTCGGTGCCCAGGTCGTGGCGGGCGCGGGCCCTCAGGAGCTGGTCGAGCATCGGCCTGGGCGCGGCCAGCCAGCCGAGCCGCAGGCCGGGGGCGAGCGACTTGCTCGCCGTACCCGCGTAGACGACGCGGTCGGGGGCCATGCGCTGGAGCGCGAGGGGGCGGGTGGCGCCGCGTTCGTACCAGAGGCCGCCGTCGTAGTCGTCCTCGATCACCCAGCCGTCGTGTTCGCGCGCCCACCGGACCAGCGCCTCGCGGCGCCGCGCGGAGAGGGTCACGCCGGTGGGGTACTGGTGGGCGGGGGTGACCAGGACGGCGCGGACCCCGGAAGCGGCGAGGGCGTCGACGTCGATGCCCTCCTCGTCCACGGGGAGCGGTACGGTCCGCAGTCCGCTGCCGTGGATGAACTGGAGCTGCCCGGGGTGGCCCGGGTTCTCGATCCCCAGGGCCCCGATCCCCAGCTCCGGCAGGACGGCGCAGAGCAGGCCGAGTGCCTGGGCGAAGCCCGCCACCACCATCATCTGCTCCGCGGTGGTGCGGACGCCGCGCAGCCGTCCGAGGTAGTGGCCGAGTTCGACGCGCAGGGCCGGCGCTCCGGCCAGCGGCGGATAGTCGTGGTCCGCGGTGTCGGCCGCGTGCAGGACCCGCTGGTAGCAGCTGAGCCACTCGCGCCGGGGGAAGGCCGGGAAGTTGCGACCGCCCGGACGCAGATCCCAGCGGACGGCGGGTACCCGCCCCTCGTCCAGCAGGGCGGGCACGACGGCTGGTTCGGCGTCCAGGTGGCGCACGACGCGGGTGCCCGCGCCCTGGACCGCCTCCAGGTACCCCTCGGCGACCAGTTGTCCGTACGCCTCCACCACCACGCTCCGCGACACGTCGAGGTCGTCGGCGAGCCGGCGGCTGGACGGGAGCCGGGTGCCGGGGTGGAGGATTCCCTCGGATATTTCTCGCTTGATGAAATGCTGGATCTGAGAGGTCAGGGACGTCTCGGATTCTCTGACGATTTCGACCGCTACATGCAGGGCCACCGGCCCTCCCCTTCTCGAATTGGACCGTACCGCTGCCCGGTCAGTGGTCTGGAAGGCGTGCGCGGGAATTCACAGAATTGACGGCGAAGACTCTTTCTGGCGTCGCTCAAGGAGAATCCCCGTGACTGCCGAGCCGCAGGCCCTTACCTGGCCGGATCTGATGAACGCGTTGCTGCGCCGCGAGGACCTGTCCGCGCGGGACACCGACTGGGCCATGGACGAGGTGATGACCGGATCCGTCGGTTCCGCGCGGCTGGCCGGGCTGCTGGTGGGCCTGCGTGCCAAGGGCGAGACCGTCGAGGAGATCGAGGGTCTGGTACGTGCCATGTTCCGGCACGCCGTGCCCCTGGGGGTGCCGGGTCCCGCGCTGGACATCGTCGGCACCGGCGGCGACGGCTCGAACAGCGTCAACATCTCCACGATGTCGGCGATCGTGGCGGCAGGCGCCGGGGCCCGCGTGGTCAAGCACGGCAACCGGTCCGCTTCCTCGTCCTGCGGATCGGCGGACGTGCTGGAGGAGTTGGGGGTGTCGCTCGACCTTCCGGCGGCCGAGGTCGCGGCCGTGGCCGAGGAGACCGGCATCACGTTCTGCTTCGCCCCGATGTTCCATCCGGCCATGCGGCACGCGGCCGTCACACGCCGGGAGCTCGGCATCCCCACCGTGTTCAACATCCTCGGCCCGCTGGCCAATCCCGCGTCCCCCGCCGCCCAGGCGGTGGGCGTCGCGGACCGGCGCCAGGCCCCGCTGCTCGCCGGGGTGCTGGCCCGGCGCGGGGTGTCGGCGCTGGTCTTCCGGGGCGACGACGGAATGGACGAGCTGACGGTCACCACTACCTCCACGGTCTGGTCGGTCACCGGCTCCGAGGTGCGCGAGGAGTCCTTCGACCCGCGCGACATCGGCATCGGGTACGCCGACGCGCGTGCGCTGCGCGGCGGCGACCGGGCTCACAACGCCCGGGTGGCCCGCGAGGTGTTCGCCGGGGCGCGGGGTCCGGTCCGGGACACGGTGCTGCTGTCGGCGGCGGCGGGTTTCGCGGCGTTGGAGCCCAGCGACCGGCCGGTCGCGGAACGGCTGGCGGCCGGGGTGGAGCGGGCGGCCGAGTCCGTCGACTCGGGTGCGGCCTCGGGCGTGCTGGAGCGCTGGGCGACCGTCACGGCGAAGCTGTCCCAGCAGGGCTGACGGACCGTCGGCGGACGGCCACCGGGGCGGCGACGGCCTCCCCGGCACTGTCGCTCCGCCAGATCGACGTGTACTCCTCCGCCGAGCCCATCAAGCCCGTCGAGTCCGTCGAGCACGTCAAGTCCGTCGAGTCCGTCGAGCACGTCAAGTCCGTCGAGCAAGTTCATCACTGTGTCCTCCCGCTCCTGCGCACACCGGCGACCCGGCCGGTCGTGGGCACGACCACGGCCGGGCGCTACCGGCAGGCGCTACAGGTCGGAACTGTAAGGAGGGAGCCTGCGGAGAACCACATCATTCAGCATTCGGTAAAACTCGCAGGTGAGAACCCGATCCATGCCTCACGCGTCCTCACGCGCGGGTCGGCACCCCCGCGTTGGTGAGGACCTCGCGGGCCGGCAGCGCGACACTTTGGGCCGCGGTCAGACCGGACGCCGCCAGATGGGCGTCCACGATCCGCAGCCCCGCCGCGTACCCGGCGAAGTCCGGCAGCCCGGCAGGCTCGCACCCCATGAGCTGCGCGGTGGCGTCGCCGTACACGTAGGGCGGCAGGTTCTGCATTCCGGCCACGTCGATCGCCGCCACGACCTTCTCGTAGGCCTCGTCCAGCTCCGCACCGGACAGTGCCGTCGCCCAGGGGCCCATGGCCTGCTCACCGGCAAGCTCCCGTACGAACGCCTCGGCCAGCCCCTCGGCCACGACCTGCTCGCCGACCGTGACGGTCGCGGGGTTCCAGACCACGTTGGCGTACCGCACGTTGTGGTGGAGCTCGTGCGCGGCGGCGTGGCCGATCTTCGCCAGGCTGGTCCCGGTGGGCCACATCATCAGATGGATCGCCCCCGGGAAGCCGCCCATCCCGAAGTAGCCGCCCGAACGGACCGTCAGGTGGTGGTCGTCGGGGTTGCCGAGCACCAGCACGACATGCACGGTCTCCGCACTCCCGACCCCCGGCGCCGCACGGTCCAGCCGCGCCCACGCCGCGCCGAGCCGCGCCTCGATCTCGCCCCACACCCCCGCGTCCCGCATCTGCCGCAGGGCCGCCGAGTGCCGCGGATCCTCATGGTCGATCCGGAAGCCACTGCCCATCCGGTGCATCTGCACCAGGTCCACGTCACCCATCACGGCCATCGCGCTCTCCAGCGGAGCGAGTATTTCTCGCAGGGCGCCGGGCCTCTCCTCCAGCGGGCGCCGCAGAAGCTCGGTCATCGCGGACGCCGTGTCGTGCACCACAATCTTCATGTCACGGGACGCTAAGACCTCCCGTTGCGTGAGGTGCAAGGCAAAGGCGGCGCCCGGTAGTCCCAGGCTTCCCGGGTACCGGGACGGCCGCCCGCCCCAGCCCTCCGAAACCGATGCCCGGGCGACCGCCGCCGCCCCCTGTCACCGCAGGTCAGTCGTCCTTCTTCACCGGCTCCAGAATCGCCACGCACTCCACATGGTGCGTCATCGGGAAAAGATCGAAGGCCCGCAGCGTCCGCACCTTGTAGCCGCCCTCCTTGAAGTACGCCAGGTCGCGTGCCAGCGCAGCCGGGTCGCACGCCACGTACGCGATGCGGCGGGCTCCCAGCGTCGACAGGTGCTTGACCGTCTGCTTGCCGGCGCCGGCGCGCGGGGGGTCGAGGACGATCAGGTCGGTTTCGGTGATTCCGGTGCGCGGCAGGACCTGCTCGACCTTGCCCTGTTCGATACGGACGTTGGGCATGGATTCGAGGTTGTGGCGGGCGTCCTCGACGGAGCGCTTGCCGGACTCGATGCCGAGCACGGCGCCCTGGTCGCCGATGCGTTCGGCGATGGAGCCCGCGAAGAGGCCGACGCCGCAGTAGAGGTCGAGGGCCGTCTCGCCCTTGCGGGGCATGAGGCCCTGCATGACCGCGCGCATCAGGGTGTCGGCGGCCTGCGGGTGGATCTGCCAGAAGCCGCCCATGCCGACGCGGTACGTACGGCCGTCGGCCCGCTCGCGGACGAAGGCGCGGCCGTGCACCTTGTGGACGCCGCCGTCCTTCTCGTGGACGCGCAGGACGGAGACCGGCTTGTCGAGCTCGACGAGGGGCAGCCGGCCGCCGGGGGTGGGGGTGAGGATGACCTGGCGGTCGCTGGAGCCGGTGGCGGCGATGGCTTCGACGGAGGCCATCTGGGGCCATTCGCGCTTCTCGATGCCGAGCTCCGAGACGCCGGGCGAGGCGATCATGCAGTGGTCGATCGGCTGGACCTCGTGCGAGCGGTGCTTGCGCAGGCCTGCCTTGCCTTCGGCGTCGACGGCGTACTGGACGCGGGTGCGCCACTGCGGAACCTGTCCGGCGGGCAGCTTGTCGCCCTCGGCGGGCATGACCGTACCGTCCCAGCCGGCTTCCTCGGGGGTGAGGCCCGCGAGGCGCATCAGCTGCTCGGCGACGACTTCGCCCTTGAGGCGGCGCTGGGCGCCGGGCTTGGCGTGCTGCCAGTCGCAGCCGCCGCACATTCCGGGGCCGGAGAAGGGGCAGGGGGCCTCGACGCGGTCCTTGGACGGGTCCAGGATCGTCACCGCGTCGGCCCGCAGGAAGCGGGCGCCCTCCTCGCCGTCCGTGACGCGGGCGACGACCTTCTCGCCGGGGAGCGTGTGCCGCACGAAGAGGACCTGGCCCTCGGACGTACGGGCGATGCAGTGGCCGCCGTGCGCGACGGGGCCGACCTCGACCTCGTACTCCGTACCGACGAGCGACACCTTGGGCTCCTGCGGGGCGGCCGTTCCGGGCTCCCGCTCGGCCGTCGTTTCCTTCGGTGCCTTGGATTCGGACTGCATGGTGGGGTGACTCCAGGGGATCAAAGGGGGACCGAAGGGGAACGGCCGGACAACAGCCCACCAGTCTACGTGGGTGTCGTCCGGCCGCTCGACCAAGGCAAACCTCACCAAGGGCTAGCCCTTCGAGGTCTCCTTGGGAGCCTCCTTGGGGCGGCGGTCCACCGGGCCCCGCCGTACCGCGCCCGGAGCGTTCCAGTCCTGGCGCCTCTTCGCGCGCTTCTTCGCCGCTTCGGAGGACTCCAACTGGTACGGGACGGAGGTCACCATCACGCCCGGGGTGAAGAGCAGGCGGCCCTTGAGGCGCAGGGCGCTCTGGTTGTGGAGCAGGTGCTCGTACCAGTGGCCGACCACGTACTCCGGGATGTAGACGGAGACGACGTCGCGGGGGCTCTCGCGGCGCAGGCCCTTCACGTACTCGATGATCGGGCGGGTGATCTCGCGGTACGGGGAGTCGAGGATCTTGAGGGGGACGTTGATGCCGCGCCGCTCCCACTCGTCGCGCAGGGCCTTCGTCTCGGCGGGGTCGACGCTGATGGAGAGCGCTTCGAGGCGGTCGGAGCGCATCAGCTTGGCGTACGCGAGGGCGCGCAGCGTCGGCTTGTGGACCTTGGAGACCAGGACGATGGAGTGCACCCGGGAGGGGCGCAGGCTGTCGTCGGAGGGGCCCTCGGCTGCGGAGATCTCCTCGGCGACCCGGTCGTAGTGCTTGCGGATCGCGGACATCGTTCCGTAGAAGATCACCATGCCGAGCAGGGCGACCCACGCACCGTGGGTGAACTTGGTGGCGAGGACGACCACCAGGACGAGACCCGTGAAGAAGGCACCGAAGGTGTTGATCGCACGCGAGCGCATCATGCGGCGGCGCTCGGCCTGGTCCTTGGTGGTCTTCAGGTGCCGGTTCCAGTGCCGGACCATGCCGATCTGGCTGAGCGTGAAGGACACGAAGACGCCGACGATGTAGAGCTGGATGAGCTTCGTGGAGTCGGCGCCGTAGAGAACGACCAGCAGGACGGCGGCGCCCGCGAGGAGCACGATGCCGTTGGAGAAGGCGAGGCGGTCGCCGCGGGTGTGCAGCTGGCGGGGCAGGTAGCGGTCCTGGGCGAGGATCGAGCCGAGGAGCGGGAAGCCGTTGTACGCCGTGTTGGCGGCCAGGAACAGGACCAGTGCGGTGGCGGCTGCGAGGAGCACGAAGAAGAAGGTGCCCTGGCCGAAGACCGCGGCGGCGACCTGCGAGATCACCGGGTTCTGTACGTACGAGTCGCCGACCGGGACTCCGTCGCGGATCAGGTCGACGGCCGGCTTCTCGGCCATCTTGACGCCGGTCTCCATGGCGAGCGCGATGATGCCGCAGAACATCACGACGGCCAGGGTGCCCATCAGGGCGAGCGTCGTCGCGGCGTTCTTCGACTTCGGCTTTCGGAAGGCGGGGACGCCGTTGGAGATCGCCTCGACGCCGGTGAGGGCGGCGCAGCCGGAGGAGAAGGCGCGCAGGAGGAGGAAGACGAGCGCGAATCCCGCCAGCCCCGGGTGTTCGGGCTTGATCTCCAGGTCGGCGGTGGGCGCGCTCATGTCGTCGCCGGTCAGGGACCGGAAGGCGCCCCAGGCGAGCATGATGAAGACGCCGACGACGAAGACGTACGTGGGGATCGCGAAGAGCTTCCCGGACTCCTTCATCCCGCGCAGGTTCAGCAGGGTGAGGAGCACGATGACGGCGACCGCGCACAGGACCTTGTGCTCGACGACGAAGGGGATGGCCGAGCCAAGGTTCTCGATCCCGGAGGAGATCGACACGGCGACGGTCAGGACGTAGTCGACCAGCAGGGCACTGGCGACGGTCAGTCCGGCCTTCGGGCCGAGGTTGGTGTTGGCGACCTCGTAGTCGCCGCCGCCGCTCGGGTACGCCCGTACGTTCTGCCGGTAGGAGGCGACGACCGTGAACATCAGGACGACGACCGCGACCGCGATCCACGGGCTGAAGTGGTACGCCGAGACACCCGCGATGGAGAGCACGAGCAGGACTTCTCCGGGCGCGTAGGCCACGGAGGAGAGCGGGTCGGAGGCGAAGACGGGGAGTGCGATGCGCTTGGGGAGGAGCGTTTCTCCCAGCTTGTCGCTGCGCAGGGCCCGGCCGATCAGGATCCGTTTGGGCACGTCGGTCAGTTTGGACACGTCGAGGATCGTAAGCGGTCGAACGGGCGTCGCCCACACACCACCCCCGGGCTCCGGAATGTTCCGTGATCGCTGCACGGACCGACGCGCGGCCCGGTGCGGAAGGCGCTGACCGGGGGTCCCCGCGGGGTACCGCGCGTGTGTAGCTTTGTCGGCGGTCTGCGACTCTTGTGAGTCCGACGAAATGTCAACGAAAACTCTTGATGGACTCTTAACGGGCGGAAGGACGGACGTGCACGTCGTCATCATGGGCTGCGGGCGAGTGGGAGCCGCTCTCGCGCAGACTCTGGAGCAGCAGGGGCACACGGTCGCAGTGGTCGACCAGGACCCCACGGCCTTCCGCCGTCTGGGTTCCGGGTTCGGTGGCCGCAGGGTCACCGGGGTCGGATTCGACCAGGACACCCTCCGCGAGGCGGGGATCGAGGACGCCGGTGCGTTCGCCGCCGTCAGCAGCGGCGACAACTCGAACATCATCGCGGCCCGGGTGGCCCGCGAGATGTTCGGCATCGAGAACGTCGCGGCGCGCATCTACGACCCGCGCCGGGCGGAGGTCTATCAGCGCCTCGGCATCCCGACGGTCGCCACGGTCCGCTGGACCGCCGACCAGATGCTGCGCCGGCTGCTGCCCTCGGGCGCGGAGCCGCTGTGGCGGGACCCGAGCGGCGGTGTGCAGCTCGCGGAGGTGCACATCTCGCCGTCCTGGATCGGGCACAAGATCAGCAAGTTGCAGGAGGAGACCGGCGTGCGTGTCGCGTTCCTCACCCGGCTGGGCGAAGCGATTCTGCCGAGTTCCCAGACGGTGCTGCAGGAGGGCGACCTCGTCCACGTGATGATGCACACGCACGAGATCGCGAAGGTCGAGGCGGCCTGTTCGCTGGGCCCCGAGGAAGGTCACTGATGAGGGTCGCGATTGCCGGGGCCGGCGCGGTGGGGCGTTCCATCGCGGGCGAGCTGCTGGAGAACGGGCACGAGGTGCTCCTGATCGACAAGGCGCCCACCGCCATCTCGGTGGAGCGGGTGCCGATGGCGGAGTGGCTGCTGGCCGACGCCTGTGAGATCACCTCGCTGGACGAGGCGGCGCTGCAGCGCTGCAACGTCGTGATCGCGGCGACCGGCGACGACAAGGTCAACCTGGTCGTCTCCCTGCTCGCCAAGACCGAGTACGGGGTGCCGCGGGTCGTGGCCCGGGTCAACAACCCCAAGAACGAGTGGCTGTTCAACGAGTCCTGGGGCGTCGACGTCGCGGTGTCCACGCCGCGGCTGATGTCGGCGCTGGTCGAGGAGGCGGTGAGCGTCGGCGATCTGGTGCGGCTGATGCGCTTCAGCCACGGTGACGCCAACCTGGTGGAGCTCACGCTGCCGCCGGAGTCGGCCCTGGCGGGCACGCAGGTCTCCGCGGTGGAATGGCCGGTGGACACCGCGCTGGTCACGATCATCCGCGGGACGCGCGTACTGACGCCGACGCCGGAGGAGACTCTGGAGCCGGGCGACGAGCTTCTCTTCGTGGCCGCGCAGGCGCGCGAGGAGCAGCTGGAGGACCTGCTGTCGGTGCGGCGCGAGAGTGGTGCGGCGCAGGACTGAGTTCTCGTACGAGGAGGGGCCCGCACCGAGTCACTC